>DASUCX010000208.1:0-7216 GCA_036275855.1 Rhabdochlamydiaceae bacterium | reverse complement strand
TAATACGAATCAACTTGCGATCGTCGATTGTACGGGCTTTGACGCAGCCGAAACGGTAAAAACTTTGCTCGCTGAGTACAAGGTTGAAAAATCTCTAAAACCGTCAGATCATTTTCTTTGACAGTGACGGTGACACTTTGTTTGCCTGCTTGAACTTGATGCACACCGGGCTCGAGATTTAAATGATAGAGGTCTATACAGGAAGGGAGCATAGCCCAGCTACGGGTATCGGCCTGTGTTGCAAGATTGGAAATGAGCATGGCAAAATCGACAAAGGGCTGGGCTTTTTCTTTGGTTGAGGCAACCAGACCTCTGCGGACTAAAAGCCTTGCCGTTGCTCTAGCCGCCGTCCAAGGCATCTCTTGATCTAAATGGTCTTCCGCGGCCATATCGATGTCAAAAGAAATCGTGGGAGCCTGAGAGAGACGGTCGATGGTTAAGATAGATGTCGGTCTAGGAGTTGTCTGAAGGACTGGGATAGGTATGCCGGCTAAACTGGAAATGGCGGGTTTTAGGTCGGTCGTTTGCAAGAGTGTTTCAACAAGCGCTGCGCTGACAATGCTCATGGGTGCAATTTCTGACTTCTTCTGAGAAGATATGCCTCGATGATGGACTAAGAGGACATTCCCTTTGGGTGGATCGATTTGCAGACGGGAAAACAGCACTCTCGCATTACTATCGCCGCGTCTTTGAAAAAGCATTGCTAGCAAGTACGTCGTCAGGGGATTTTGCTCAGCATGATTTTCTAAATAGTAAAGCGTTGCTACCGCACTGTCCTCTTGGCCAAGATGCAGAAACGCCAGCGCCTGGTAAAACCGTGCAAGGCTCTCTTCAAAGGGAGGGGGAACATAAGCGGCGATATCATCTTGAATCAGTGTTTGACCGGCAATTTCAGGGATCGAGGTTTGTTTGTAATAGTCAATGGCATCTAGGGCTTTTTCAAAATCGTGAGTCGATTTTTCAAGATTGCCGCTTTGGAAATAGACCATTGCACGGGACAACAATAACAAAGCGGCCTCATTGGATACGGTATAGTGCTGGTCGGCTTTGGAAAGTTTTTTTGCCGCCTCTTCAAACCTCTCTTCTCGGAGCGCCGTCGCAGCGTCCCGGTAATAGTGAGAACATGAACAAAGGAGTAAAAGTAGATAAAAATAAATCATTTTTAATTATGAGAATTCTATCAAAATAGATGATGAATTTGAACGTCAAAAATTATTTATGCGCAAGAAGATTTTTTAAGTAATTTTGTAGGACATTTTAGCCTCAAAAGCTTAGACTTTATTCTGAAAAAGGAGGTCTTTATGGCACTAGCATCAATGAGTTGGTCACAGAATACTTTGACCGATTACGATACATACTTTAGGCACTTTCAACGACCGACGAGTGTGCACTTGATCGACACTTATCAACGTTTCTGCAGTTTTACAATCAGTGGCCGCGATTTGGGAAAAGGTGTTAAATTATGCCAAGCATTTACTGATTTCGTTGTCGAGGAAGTCAAAAGAACACGTCTCAATCCAGAAGAGCAAAGTTGCCGGATCTCGAATATAATGATCACACTGACAGAGTCTTTTCAACTGAAAACTGTGGCCCTGCACCTTTACCGAACATTCGGAATCGCAATTGAGAAAACCGATAATCCCGTATCTCCTCGAACTATCGTCGTCTCATGGTTGAGAGATCACTCAGCTTTCTATCCGGTTTCTCCTTTAGTCAAAATCAATGGCTCTTGCACAGATACGATTATCAAACACAGGGAAACGTCTTACACGATCCATCGGTATATTTTTTCAGTAAGATCCTCCAAATTTTTAGAGCTGCTGCAAACAGCTCCATTTGGACAGACCGTCACATTCTCACACCCTGACATAGAAACGGAGGTCTTTGAGAAATTCCTAGAATACTTTTATAAAGATAGGGTAGATCTGCGCAACTTGAGAGCCAAGCAAGGACGTCAAGTGCTCGATCTAGCCAATTTTTTTGACCTCCCTTATTTACGTCAGCAATGGCATGATGAACTCTGCGACCGAGTTACGATTTATAATTTCAGTGAATGTTTAGACTTCGCTACAAATAATAAAGAGCTCAACGATGTTTTGTTTCACGAAGCCCTCCAAACACTATCTGAGAAAAAGAATCTCAATCCCATCGCTGATCTCCTCGGTTTAGAAAAAGTTGTAGCGCTCGCAAACTTGGATCAGCGTCCTGTGGTTGAGCGCAAGTGCACTGAAATTCTAAAACGTGCAATCAGTAACCATCACGACCAAATTTTCGTATTTGCCGAGAAGTTCAATTTTAAAGAATTGATGAATGCCTGCAAAGAGCATCAGGAGAAAAACTAATTCTCTTCAGGTTCATAGACCGGGTGGATAGGGAACCCGGCTTCACGAATGGTAAAAATGGCTTGAGCAATGGGTTCCCACTTGGCATTTCGATCGATGTGAAGTAGAACTTTGATTTGACTGGGCTCTTCAGGGATCAGTCCGAGCTGCTGTTGTTTGAGGAGTTCTTTCTTGATGCTGTCGGGATTTTCCATGAGGAATTCGCTCACCTCGGTGAGCCACTTGTATTTGCCGTCTTCGGTGATGCTGACATTGACGAGATACGGCTTTTCCGTGCCGGCAGAAAGCGCCTCTTTTTCAGGAGAGATCTTAACGAGGTTGACCTCGTTATCGTAAAGCGCAGCGCGGGTAATTGCCATCGTGGCAAAAACCGCAATGACCAGAAACAAAAAGTCGACCATCGGAGCTAAGTTAATCGAATTTGACCGCTTAAATTCGTCTTCAGGAATCAAGCTCATACTTATCCTTGGTTGTCGATCAGGTTAGCAAGAGAATGGGCCTGTGTCTCAATGAGAGACAGCTGCCGGGTCAAACGGTATTTTGTGGTGGCATGGAACATCAGCGCTAAAATTGCCACAATCAGCCCGCCGACGGTTGTTCCGACAGAAATGCCAAGACCATCAAAGAGGGCGGAGATGCTTTCCATCGAACGATTAAGGTCATAGAACGCATAGAACATTCCGAGAACGGTGCCGAGCAGTCCAATCATCGGAGCAATCACCGCGATATCGTTGAGTAGGGAGGTTTTCTGCCAGAGCTTCGTGCTCGATCTTCGACCTTCAGATTTCATCAGCTCTAACATCGAATTTTGTCCTTGGCCGCGGGATTGGATGCCGGTGGAGATCATATTGAATAAGATATTCGGACTCTTTTCGCAGAGTGCTAAGGCTTCGTCGTATTGTTTAGCGGCTAGTTTAATGCGGATCTCTTTTAAAGGCGCTTCGGGAATGAGTTCTTTTGTTCTCAGGCGCATCAGCGCATAGGCCCAAATACCGACACTTGCAATTGAGAGAGCAACGAGGACAGTGTAGATCGTGGGAGATCCGGCAAACACTTGTCCAAGGTCGATCACAATACCATCTCCTTTGATGGCTTCAGCGACTTCTTTTTCTTCTTTTTCAATAGCAGCAATGTCATCTTCAAGATCGAGGGAGTTTTGTTCAATCGTGGTCGATTGTTCAACAATCGTCGGTGCCATCGTCGGTGAAAGAACAGCTTTAGGCATTCCTTCAACAGATTTGACAGGGGCAGATTCAACGGCAGGGGATTCAGTACTCAGTTCCGCTGTTTTTGTCAAAACAACAGTCTCAACAGCATCAGGAGTTGTAGAATCAGGGATTTCAGGGGAGGCGACCTGGATTTTCTGGGTAGCTGTTTCCGTGACAGGTAAAGGAGAATTTTCAGCTGCAACCGGATCTTCGGCAAAAAGGGCTGAGAAACAGGCTGTTAGAATTAAGATTTTTTTCATCACGGAACCTCGTTTAAATAAGATTTAATTTTTAACATAACAAGGCTGTCACTATTGATCAAGATTTTCCATTTGTCTTACAATAGTTCCTCATGAGACCGAAAGATTTGAAATCACCCTACCGCTGGGAGGCAAGGCTTCCTCTTTTAGGAGACCGTGTCTTTTTTGTCCCTGATTATTATGACAAACACCAGGAGTTTGCCTTTCCCGATTGGAAAACGGTTTTCGGCAACGAAAACCCGGTGATCATCGAGTATTGTGCAGGCAACGGGACTTGGCTTGCAGAAAAAGCCAAAGACAAAACTAAAAACTGGATTGCCGTGGAGTGGCGTTTTGAACGGGTCCGAAAAATCTGGTCCAAATTAAAAAATTTCAACCTTCATAATCTCTTTGTGATTAGTGGAGAAGCTCAGACCTTTACCCGAGAATATCTGCCGGATAGCTCCATCGATGGCGTCTATATTAATTTCCCCGATCCTTGGCCCAAAGACAAACACGCAAAAAATCGGCTCTTCCAGCAGCCGTTTATTCAGGAACTTGCCCGTACAGTCAAATCTGGAGGCACGGTGATTGTCGCCACGGATGATCTTCCTTACAGCGAGCAGATTTGCAAAGAAATGCTCGCGCACCCGGCATGGGAATCGGACTTTCCAGCGCCATATTACATCACGGAGTGGAAAGACTACGGCACTTCGTATTTTGATGCACTCTGGCGTGGCAAAGGGAAAGTCATCCACTATTTTCAATTTAGACGAAAATGAGAAAAATTCTTCTGGACGCAAGCCTTGCAAGCGATTTAACGTGGGACTTGACGGCGGTCAACGACGATCAACTTTTATGGGAACTGAAGTTCGATTTTATTTTTGATCAGGCCGCTTTTAATGCTTATATTCTGGCGATCGATCAGTTTGCCAGAGTCTGGAACGAGTTCAAAGACCGCTCTAAGGGAGTGGTCCTTTATCGAGGCTCTCTCGATATCCTCAAAAAAATCGATGTGGATGAAGTCGAAGCGGCGAATATTTTTGGCGAGCTTTTGCATCGACTCTCCTCCTTTTTGCCCGACGATGCAACTCCATACTGTTTTTTTGAGCACTCTTCGTTTGGAAAGGGCCGCACTGCGCAACTGCTTTCCAAAACAAGGTTCTATCATCTTCATCTCACGTTAGAAGACAACACGTCTTCAAACGGCATTTTGCTCCCAGCTGATGAAGCTTGTACGCCCGAGATTTTAGCCAAGCTCGAGCAGTTGATGGAAAAGGTGGGACTGCATCGGATGATTCCTGAAATGCGGCTCAATGAAATGTGGGAGGGTCTTGATACGATTTACGTCATCGAAGAGGCTGTGAGTGCTCAGGGGGAAAGGCATTTAAAAGGATTTATTGCGGCCGGGGGAGAAAAATTAGGAGGAGAAAAGTTCGGAGCAGAGGGATTTGAACCCCCGACCCTCTGCTCCCAAAGCAGATGCGCTAGCCAGACTGCGCTATGCTCCGAACGGGACAAATAATACTTATCCCGCACCTTTTTAACAATGAGGTAGTTTCAAAACTCCAATTTGGGCCCAAATCCGCGCTTTTCAACGACCTCTACTTGATTTGATATCTCGAACGGTGATAATCATTGTATATGACCTTTTTTAACAATCCTCAACTCGTTCAAGCTGCTAAAAACCCTCCCGACTTAAGAAAACTCTTAACACCCGCACGAATTGCTTCTTTTTATGCAGAAGCCGTCGGTCTCAAGCTCTCGTATGCCACCCAGCGAGTGGATGAAGAGATTTTAGACGCTCTCTACAAACTTGCAAACGACCGCATGGTGGTGTCTCAGATGAAGGCCATGCAGGCAGGCGAGCGAGTCAATCTGATCCACGGTTGTGAAAGCGAAAACCGGCCAGCGCTCCATACAGCGATGCGGGATCTATTTGATCAAGGAAAAAGACCGCCGATTACTCAAGCTGCCATCGATCTAGCTAAAAAAGAAATTGAGAAGCTAAAGGCTTTTTTGCCCGGGGTAGAAAAATTCACCGACATTGTCCAGATCGGCATCGGGGGATCTTCTTTAGGCCCTGAAGCGATTTATTTAGGACTTGAAGCATATGCCCTTGATGGTAGGCGGGCGCATTTCATCTCCAATGTCGATCCAGATGAAACGACAAAAGTTCTCAGCCGGTTGGATCTTTCTAAAACACTGATCATTGTCGTCTCAAAATCGGGCTCGACATTAGAAACGATGACCAATGAAGCGCTTGCGAGAGATCATTTGAAAGAAGCGGGCTTGAGTCCCAAAGACCATCTCATTGCAGTGACCGGGAAGGGAAGCCCCATGGACGATCCTTCTAAATATCGTGCCTCGTTTTATATCTGGGACTATATCGGTGGAAGATATTCAGTGACTTCCATGGTCGGAGGAGTTTTGCTGGCCTTTGCTTTTGGCATTGAGACGTATGTAGAGTTTCTGAAAGGCGCTCATGAGATGGACCAAGTTGCCCTAAAGGATCAGGAGGAGGAAAAAAATCTTCCACTTCTTGGCGCTCTGTTAGGAATCTGGAATCGGAACTTTCTCAACCTCCCCACCGTTGCTGTCATCCCGTATTCCCAAGCGCTTGCCCGTTTTCCTGCACATCTCCAGCAACTCGATATGGAGTCAAACGGCAAACACATCAGCAAAGAAGGCAAGGTTGTCGATTATAAAACAGGGCCGATCATTTGGGGAGAGCCTGGCACCAACGGTCAACACTCGTTTTTCCAATCGATCCATCAGGGCACCACAGTTGTTCCATTGGAGATCATTGGCTTTAAAAAGAGCCAGTACGGAGAAGACTTGATGGTCCAAGGCACGTATTCGCAGGAAAAACTGCTCTCCAATCTCTTTGCACAAGCCTTAGCGTTGGCCCAGGGTCAAGACAATCCAAACCCGAATAAAGTCTTCACAGGAAACCGACCCTCTTCGATTCTCTTTGCCGAAAAACTTGATCCGTTCACGATGGGCAAAATTCTAGCGTATTATGAGCATAAAGTCGCTTTCCAGGGATTTATCTGGAATATCAATTCCTTCGATCAGGAAGGCGTCCAGCTAGGTAAAAAGCTCGCGACGGAGATGATCAAAGCCTTTGAAGAGTCTCGCGCAGGAAATCTCCCCGCTTACAAGCTGGGAGAGGCTTACCTAAAACTATTGTAATCTATAGCTTCTTAGGATCGACAGGTTCCACCCGAATCGCTTTCCAATCTCCATGCTCATCCCGGATTACCGTCACAACGCGTATGCCGCCATCTTTAATATTGCGGGCGGCACTCTCGGGAATTTCAGGATTTTTACGGATTTGGCCTTGGATGTATCTCTTCATTGCTGTGCCCCCTGTGACAAAAACAGGAAGGTCATCGTTTCCAGGCCGCGTGTTTAAGCTTTCTCG
>DASUCX010000207.1:0-3012 GCA_036275855.1 Rhabdochlamydiaceae bacterium | reverse complement strand
TTATATGCAACATGGAAGGTCCTCTTTTTTATTCATGGAATTGTGATATTTACGCTACTGCTTTCATTGCCTTGCACATTTAAAGTGGTCACAGAATAGAGTGTCTTAACTTCTTTATCCCTATTGTGATCCTTATAGTGCAAGCAATATAATCAAGAAAAAAATATACCGAACGTGATTCAAAAATTGGGAACTTGGCAAGGAGGCCTCGCAAATTTTTTTCTTGGAGCAAGCAATCATTGCAAAACTAAACGTTATTTTTGATAAATGGAGGTAGTTGCAAACTCGCTTTCGAGGATAAATTCGATGAATTTCGATCAGGTTCGGATTGTGCGCAAATTGACATACTCAATTCAGAGTAGGCGATTTGCGCACAATCCGAACCTGATCGAAATGCGCGGATTTGGCCCGAAATTGGAGTTTTGCAACTACCTCAATGGTATGAACTGGCCCGCGGAGGGGGGGGGACCCGACGCAGTCAAAAACCGACTCTTCAAGTTGTTTGCGTATAAAGCAGCAACTATTTTTTGTGAAAACGCTCTGGCACAATTCACCCTTTCATTCTATATATACAAAGAAACTCAAGAATTGGTTTTTGGCTGCGCCGACATCCGCACCTTTGAAGCCGCTTCCATCGCTCAACTTATTCAAGTTGAGCTACTTCAGCGCCGCTTCACTGCTTCAAACCTGCGGCGTCGGCATTGCCAAATTCCCAATTCTTGAATTCATTTGTGTATAGCGATCATGGGCAAATTATTTTTTCACACGGTCACCCCTGCTGTTTTAGATCCGATTTTTGGCCTCTCGGTGTTGTTTGAAGCAGATCAGCGGCCGGATAAGATCAACCTGGGAGTCGGTCAGTACCGGAATGACCAGCTGATTACCCCCGTACTTGAATCCGTCAAACTTGCAGAAACTTTTTTACTTAGAGAAGAAGAGAGCAAAGAGTACCTGCCAATTGCAGGCGATGCGAGCTATTTAAACAAAGTCGGAGCCTTGATCTTCGGAGAATTCTTCTGGGCAGCAGAAGGAAGGCGTGTTAGTAGTGTACAGACACTGGGTGGGACAGGAGCTTTGAGGGTAGGTGGGGAATTTTTGAAACTGGAAGTTGGGGAGAGAGTTGTGATCTCTGATCCAACATGGCCTAATCACCGCGGGGTTTTTACAAGCTGTAAGATGTTGGTCGATGTGTATCCGTATTATGACATCCGAGACCAGACATTAGAATTCGATCGAATGGTGCAGCATCTAAAAAAAGTGACACCTGGAACGGCTGTAATTCTTCATGCCTGCTGCCACAATCCGACGGGAGCTGATCTATCGCTGGATCAATGGAAGGCTGTTCTGAAGATCTTCAAAGAAAATGGATTGCTGCCATTTTTTGACTTTGCTTATCAAGGATTTGGCAGCTCAATAGAAGAAGATGCTAAAGCGATCCGGCTTTTTGCCACGGAAGGTATTGAGATGTTGGTCGCGTGTTCGCATTCCAAAAACTTTGGGCTTTACTCTGAGAGAATAGGCGCTCTTTATGTGGTTGCCCAGTCGCCTAAAGTCGCAGAAGCAGTGCAATCGAAACTCAAGGTTATCGTTCGGACGAATTATTCGAACCCACCTCGTCACGGAGCTGCGATCGTTGCGCATATTTTATCTGAGTCGAGGCTGAAAAAAATGTGGGAGCAAGAAGTAGCTGGAATGCAATCCCGCATTGAAAAAATGCGGAGAGCTTTTATTGAGGCATTGTCGTCCCGTTCATTGAAACGGAATTATCTCTATTTAGCAGACCGGGCAGGGATGTTTTGTTTTTCAGGGCTTCAAAAAGAAGAAGTGCAGCGGCTGCAGAAAGAATTTGCGATCTATATGCCGCTCGATGGCCGCCTCAATCTTGCGGGTTTATCTGAAGAAAATCTACTAACTGTCGTCGATGCGATCACAACGGTTGCATAGCGCGTCTTGTTCTTTTGTCGCCCACCTCTTATGCTGAGGATGTGAAGCGTTATACGTACCTATTCATCGCCCTGTTTGTTCTATGCC
Organism: Rhabdochlamydiaceae bacterium; assembly: GCA_036275855.1. GTDB lineage: Bacteria > Chlamydiota > Chlamydiia > Chlamydiales > Rhabdochlamydiaceae > PALSA-1444. The sequence continues at coordinate 981 of DASUCX010000207.1, read as the reverse complement.
AGCTGAGTTTGCCGATGAGGGCTGCAGATCGGATCCGCTCGATGTCGGTGGCAGCGCTATCTCCTTCGTGGCTGGGGTTTTTAAGCGCAAAAGAAGCGATATTTAAGTTTGCGGCGGTTTGGCCATCAGGCAGATATTACACTTCTCCGGAAACGAAGAGCGAGCTGGAAGGATTGAAGTTGGAAAACCATCATCTCCGGCATCAAGTTGAACTGCTCAAAGCGCAAGTTGATCTGGAAAAACTCGTAGGCGAAGAGGCCGAGTTTTTAAAACGGTTTGTTCACGACGATACCTATGCAAAGAGAAGAAAGGCTGAAATTTTTAGGTTGATCGATCTTTATACGCCAGCGGTGATCGGAAAAGTGATCTTTCGCGAGACGGCATCGTGGAGCAGCTCTTTTTGGATCAATTTGGGAGAAAAAACAAATCAAGATCTCGGCAAAACAGTGGTCGCTAAAAATAGTCCTGTTGTGGCTGGGACTTCTTTGCTCGGCATCATCGAATATGTCGGTGAGCACCGCTCACGAGTCAGGCTCATCACCGATGCAACCATTGCTCCTTCGGTGCGCATATTAAGAGGTAGCCAGCAAAAACGCGTGATAGCTCAGCAGGCAAAAAAACTCATCGAGATGTTGGAGTGTTTTGAAGAGACGGATCATTCGGTTAAAAAAGAGTTAAAAGAACTTTATCAAAAACTGAGTCCTAGCGGGTTCACGGAGTATCTGGCCAAGGGCGAGCTGCGCGGGATGCGGTCCTCTTTATTTCGTGGCAGGCATGCGCTTTTACAAGGAAGCGGATTTAACTACGATTTCGAGGATGAAGAGGGGGTTGCACAAGATCTCAAATCGACGATTCCCTTGGTCAAAAAGGGGGATATTCTAGTCACGACTGGGATGGATGGGATTTTCCCTGCAGGATTGCGGGCGGGACAGGTCGCTAAAGTTTTTCCTTTAAGCGAAGGAGCCACCGCTTACGAATTAG
>DASUCX010000206.1:0-3290 GCA_036275855.1 Rhabdochlamydiaceae bacterium | reverse complement strand
GCCTCTTGGTAACCTCGGAGTTCACTCTTAAGACCCGTGAGATCAAACGGAATTGCAGGCTCAAAATTCTTAAACTCGTTCCAATTCTTTAAGCTCACCGGATCTTCCGGCTCTTTGATCTCTTCAAAAACAAATAGTTTGATCCATTCTAATGTCGTCAGCCGGATCTGTTTTCTATTTTTCGACCACCGCTTCTTGGGAATCCATCGGAGCCAGTTGTAGCGCGGTGATTTTAAGAGGATAAGTCCTGCAGTCGAAAATAGATGCCGTTTGTTTTCATTCAATGCTTCCCAGATCGACATGACGTCGATCGATCCGATATTGCTTTCGTATTCTAGATCGAGCAGCCATGAGCCGTCCGGCTCTCGATTAAACGTATTGATCTTCAAAAAGAGCTCGTGAGGCTTTTTTAAGCGGGGATCGATCTCGGTGATCGAAGATTGAAGAGTATCGATCTCATACGCCACGAAATACGGTTCGGCGCTCTCTTCGATCGTGACTTCCTTGACAAAAGGAAGCCTCAGTTCTCCAGGCACTTCATGAAAGCCCTCCCCTTCAACGTAGGTAAAGTTTTCAAAGATCTCGATTTTCTTGTTTTGATAGGCGGGCAAATAGGTGTAATGAGGGCAGACAACAATTCTTCCTTCCTCATTCAACAACAGATGCAGCCCTGAAGATTGTAGCGGCGACTGCGTCGCAAAAAAGCCGCTCACGTTTTCGAGGTCGTCTAGGTGTCCTCGGATAAACTCGGCAATTTCTTTTCGAGGAATTTTCAGTCCGGCGGCAATACCTTGTCCAGACCGCCTTGCCATTTTGGAATAAAACCCCCTCCCTTTCACATAGACCCACTCATTGAAATCGATCACTTCTTCAGCCTCTTCCGTCAAATCGAGCCCAGATTCAAAACAGAGCTCTTCTTTGGTCAGTGTATAGATGAGCCGTGATTCAATTGTGATCACATGTGTTTGAAATCCTCCATAGGCGTGGAGCCAGTGCCGGTGCTGCGTCACAAAATCAGCCACCTCTTCTTTTGGAACCACTTTCTCCGTCTCTTCGAACAGCATATCTTCCAAAAGAAAAAATCCTTTGTCTGATAAAAAGACCCACGAGCCGTATCTGGCTGAACTTGGCCGCTGCAGATCTCCCTTGTCAAAAACATAACAGACAAGATGCAGCGCCTCGCCTGCATCAAAAAAGAGATGGTACTTGGCACGGACAGGATTTAAATGGAGTTTGGATCCGACAAGATGCGTTTCAACCAAATGCTGGTGTCGGTGCAAAAATTCCCCGATCTGCGAGGCATAGATCACCTTCTCGTTCAGCAGGGGATCGAGCTTGGATGGATAGAATCCCTTGTCTGGAACAAAGCTCCACTCTCCTACGGAATAGACCTTTACCGGTGTTTCCTCTTTTTTTGCTTCGATGATATCGAGATTGAAAACTTTTCTCAAAGGATCGTAAAAAATCCTCCGGATCTGTTCATTAGAAAATTCAAAGGTCTTAAGCGGAGCATCGACATGTGCCAGCGCAGGAATAATCTGCGGCCAATTGGCCTCTGTAATGAAAAAGCTGCACTCCATATCGTCAAAATGGACGATCATTTCCTTCGGCAATGGTGTTTTATCATAGTTGAAAGAGATCTTATATTTTTTCCCAGCATCTTGCTGAATCATCCACCACTTGGCAAGATCCGACCAAAACGAAAGCTCATAGCTGAGCATGTGACTGGGCCTGCCTTCTTTCCACATTTGGAGCTCTTCTGGCAAAATATTGGAAAATTTCAACGACGTCTCTTCCGTTTCCATCTTCCTATTGACGATGATCTCTTTAAGTTTTTCTTTCCCTTTGCTACTGAGCGCTTTTAATGAAAACAACTTCTTCTTCGTTGTAGAAAACGCTTGGAACTGCGTCTGGAGAGTTCCTTTCAAACAGTTCGTTTCATATCCATGTCGCCGTGCCGCCATCTGGCACAGATGTGTCCACAGCGAATCCCTAAATCTCACATGGAGCGGCTCTTCATGACCGCAGAAGATCTTGATCCAAGCGGCAGCTTGATGCGGACACGACCCGCCCTGTTCTGCTTGCTCGCACGTGCAAAAGTGGTCTTTTAAATTCCCTTCATCGGTGACCTGTAGAAAAGGCCAAAAGAGTTCCTTGCCGGCTCTCCTGGCAGAGACCTGGACAGAGACCTGATACGTCCCTTCCGAAAAAAGAATATCTGAGACTTTTCCCTGGTCTGCAAGCTTTTGTCCCTCTTGAAGATCTTCAGGTGAAAAAGTTGTCCGCGGCATAATATAGACCTTTGGACTAGAGAATGCCGTACCCATAGGAAGAATGCAAGAGGCGCTTTGGAGCTCTGTTTAAAAACATTTATTTGAACCAACAAGAACTTAATAAGCCTTAGCTTAAATTAATTGACTAAAAACATTAATTAATACTACTATTTTAGACGAATAAAGCAAGGTATTATGACTACTACAACTCCATCACCACCCCCATTGACCGCTGCGACATGGCGTAGTTGGATTTTGCACGCTACCGCTCCCCCTTCAAGCAAGAATGAGCATCTCTGGATTTGCTATACTTACAATGACCAAAATGTACGAATTATTTGTGTTTATTCCCCTGAAAAATACCGTGAAGAGTGTTCTAAAAACTCTTTTTGGAAAACGCGTTGCAAGAAAATGCCCTTAAAAAAAATCATTGCCATTGCTCAAGAGCTGAAAATAAAAATCTGTTGTTCTTTCAATACCAAATTGACCCATGGAAGACAAATGTCGCCCGTCCTCTGAGCTTGACGGTCTTGGGCGTCACTTCGACAAACAACTCTTCACGTGATGCCGGAACAATACAAATTGGATTCTTCAGCTGATATTTCTTCATTGCCGCCACAGCAACCGCTGCAGCTCCCGTCCCGCACGCCAGCGTCTCTTCTTCAACACCGCGCTCATAGGTCCGCATGTAGATCTTATCTCCTTTGATTTGTGCGAAATTCACATTAGCGCCCTGCGGAGCAAACGCCTTGTGGAATCTCAACTTCGAAGCAACTGATTGAAAATCAGGAATCGCCAAATCTTTGACGAAAGCCACCGCATGCGGAACGCCCGTATGGATCAGTTGCAGAGAAAACGGATCGATCGGAAAATGGTCATGCGCCCAGATATAGGCTCCAAGATCGACCGTGATCTGATCGCCTTCCCACGAACAGTGGACAATCCTTTCGTGTGTTTCAATCGTCAGATTTGAATGCGGATGGCTTATACACAAACGACTTGAAAAATCAGTTTTTG
>DASUCX010000205.1:0-4385 GCA_036275855.1 Rhabdochlamydiaceae bacterium | reverse complement strand
AAGCAATTTTTCATCACTCTCAATGGACCTGTTTTTGGGTTTATGATTGTGGTCGTTGTCTATCTCTTAAAAGAGATTCCGAGTCTTTCTTCTGGACAGCTTCTCGAGCAGGTTCTTCTCGTCAACATTTTTTGGACCGTGGTGAATTTACTCCCCATTTTACCGCTCGATGGCGGACAGCTGCTACGTCTGGTCCTTGAGAAGCTATTTGCCTACAAAGGGCTTCGTTACGCGTTTATGTGGAGCGCGATTTTAAGCCTCGGATGCTCTCTGCTGCTGTTTCTCACTCAGAATCTTTTGATGGGTGCGATTTTTTTTCTATTTGCATTTGAGAATTTTGACAATTTTAGAAAAAGCCGTTTCGTAAGCGAGAGCGACCAGCGCGATGAACACAAGAAGACCTTTCTAGAAGCCGAGATGAACCTCCGTCAAGGCAACAAAGAGAGAGCTTTAGCAGCTTTTGAATCTCTCCGCACCTCCACTAAGCAGGGACTTCTCTATGACACAGCCACGCAACACGCAGCTTTTTTGCACTATGATCAGGGCCGTCTTCAAGAGGCTTACAATCTTCTCATCTCTTTAAAAGACCGGTTGGACCCAGATAGCCTAGCTTTGCTACACCGTATTGCGTTTGAGCAAGGCGATTATTCAACGGTGATCGAGCTGGCAGGTTCTGTCTTTCAGTACTGCCCGGAGGCAGAAGTGGCTCTTCGCAGCGCCTATGCTGCAGCGAGTTTGAAACTGGCAGAAGCCTCCATAGGCTGGCTGCAGACGGCCCGACAAAGCGGAGTGGAAAATCTCAAAGAAATCATTTTAGAGAAGAGTTTTGATCCAATCCGGAGCGATCCTGTTTTTCAGGGTTTTGTGGCGAGTTTATAGGTTCTCCTCACACTCACTGGATTTAAAGAACCATCCCATTTTTTCATTGCAGCTTGCGGAGAGCTTCTCAATTAGTCGAAAAGGATCGAGGTCCGCAGAGTTTTGCGCTGCTGCCACGAAACAGTGAACTAGATCCGCTGGAAATAAAGTAGGGAAATTTTGAGCGAAAAGTTGGATAAAATCATCTCTGCCGGAAAAGATCGTGGACTGGAGGATTTTCGCAGCACACGATTCGAAATTCCTTTTTTCTTGAGGCTCTGCCTTTTCGAGAGTTTTTAAAAAACTGATCAAAGCTTCAACGGTATAACACGCATTATAACTCTGAGCATCGTCCATCACGGCGTGGAGGGCGTCTTTATCTGCCGCAATCAGAAGTACAAATTGAGGATGAGTTATGAAAAGCTGCCAAACTTCGGAGCAGAAGCATTCTTTTAATCCTTTGAGGATACCTTTTTTTTCTTCACTGTTTAAGCTGTCAAAAAAACCGTCTTGCTGGAGGTAAAATTCTGCTCTTAGAGTAATCACAGATAATTTAGACCAATCGGTGCAAAACTGGTTTTTGTATTCGTTGGCAAGCAGGTCCTTCTCTTTATTTTGAGCTTTGGTGCTGGCCTTAGTCCGAAGAAATTCGATCGTTTGAGAACAGGGGCTGAAGACAACGGCCTGACAGTAGGCAGAGTCGACTGTTGTGGGCGAGATAAAGTCGGAATAACCGTCGAGTAAAAAGCGAAGCATTGTCAGATCGCCCCGAGAAGCAGAAAAGTAAAAAGCACGAACAATTTCGGTCATACTTAAGAAAGATGTCTTAAGTCCAACGAGGGTTTTCATCACCTCGAGCTGTCCCCTCAAAGCAGTTTGGGCAAACAGGTGCCTGAAATACATGCCTTGACCACTCCTCCACCCATCCCCCCTCCAACTTTCATAGAGCGAAAACAGCGTATTGAAAGAGACGGTTAGGTGCGTATCGACCGCTTCTAAAGCGAGTGGTTTGGCATTCTTTTGTAGAAGAGGCTGCTTTTTCCATCGATCGATACTTTGGCAGACGATTGTTTCGTGGCCTAAGCGGATCGCTGCTCGGATTCTGTTAAGTAGAGTTGGGGTAAAGCAATCGGCGGGCAATTTTTTTAAAAGACAGAATTTCCAATTCTTTTGCAGATAGGCTTGGTAAGTTTGAGATTTGTTTTCTTCGGGAGTCATTGATCGGAGTCCTTCTCGAAGAGTTAGATTTTTCCAGAGAGGATTTTGGTTTGTCGCATCGATCATCGCTTGAAGCTTGCTGCAGACAAGCCGTGTAAGACAAAGCTCGGGAGCTGTGAAATAGGAGCAGATATGTAAGAGGGGGTCGCAGGGGAGTGATAGTAAAAGAGCTTCTGTCATCGTTTTTCCTTTGTTTAAACTAAGTACGGATGTTTTGCGGGGGCCTGTCCGGCTTGAAGGCCGGCTTGAAGTCGCCAGAGCTGGGCATACCTGCCGTTTTTGTCGAGGAGCTGATCATGAAAGCCTTCTTCGATGATCCTTCCGTGTTCAAAGACCAAGATCCTGTCCATGTTGTGGAGGGTAGAAAGTCGGTGGGCAATGACTAAGGTCGTGCGATTTTGCATGAGGCTGGACAGACTCTCTTGAATTTGCTGCTCGGTGTAAGAATCCAAAGCCGATGTCGCTTCGTCTAAAATGAGAATCGGGGCGTTTTTAAGGACGGCCCGGGCGATAGCGATCCTTTGCCGCTGACCTCCTGAGAGTCGCACGCCGCGCTCGCCGACAATGGTCTGATAGTTGTCTTTCATCTGGGAAATAAAGGAATCGCAGCGGGCTTCTTTTGCCGCTTCGATAATCTCATCGTCTGCAGCATCGAGTTTCCCGTAACGGATATTTTCCATGACGGTCCGATGAAAGAGGATCGAATCTTGCGGGATAAGCGCGATATTTTTGACGAGCGATTCCCTGGTGACTTCGGCAATATCTTGACCGTCAATGAAGATGCGTCCTTGGGTGAGTTCATAAAGGCGTACAAGGAGATGCGCCAAGGTACTCTTGCCACTGCCGGAGAGCCCTACGAGTCCGACTTTTTCTCCGGAGAAAATCGTCAGGTTCAGATCTTCATAAATGGCCTTTCCATTGACGTAGTTGAAAGAGACGTTTTCAAAGATGATTTCTCCTTTTGGCACCTTTAGAACAGTTGCATTCGGTGCATCGAGAGCTTCCGGTTGCTTAGACAAAATCGAAAGAGCTTGTTTGCAGACGCCCATCTCTTCGGTAAAGCTCACAAACTGCAAGGCAAGATAAAAGGTCTCATCGACGATGGCCGTGGAAAGGGTCAGCACAAGGGCAAAATCGCCGACGGTGATGAGTCCTTGCAGACGGGTATAGATGAGAATCCCGACCATAGCGACCAGCAGGAGCGTGATTGAAAGGCTCTGAGTGAGCTTGAGTTTCAGCATGTACCAATGGAGGCGCTGTTCTTTTCCGATCATCAATTGGAGATGCGTTTTGAGATACCGATGTTCGAATGCTTTAGTTCCAAAGAGTTTGATGTTAAAAATATTGGTGATTGCGTCGACGACTTTTCCCATGACGGTGCTGCGGGATTCCGAGTAATCGATGCTATATTTTTCCGATTTTCTCGCTAAGACATACGATAGGGTGAAAAAGAGCACTGCCCAAACGAGCATGGCGATGGCAAAAAGAGGATGAACCCAGAAAAGGGTCGCCACTCCAAAGACGAACAGCAAGACACGGGAAAAAAAGTCATCAATAATGTGAGTGACAATGGCTAAAGATCCCTTGGAAAGATCGGAGATTTTATTGGAGAGAGAGCCTGCTAAATTGGTTTGGAAAAAAGTATAGGAGTGTTGCTGCAAAAAGGCGTGGGTTTCTTCAATGATGTCGGACTTAAAGCGGGGCGTGAATTTCAAAATCAAGTAGTCATAGGCGGTGCTGAGTCCGACGAGCACAAGCGCCATACTTAAAAAGCCTAAAATAGGGCCTACAATATGCTGGAGAAGATCTGTGGGATGGTCGGAGACAACATCGATGATCAGCTTGATCATGGTTGGATTCAGGGAAAAATAGGCCGCCCAGAGGAGGCCAATCAAAAAGAGACCGGCGACATGCCAGCGGGACCGTTTGGCAAAATGCCAGATGAAACGGGTGAGAGATGTAAAAGTCATACTATTTCTGGCTTGGCCTTAACGATATATCCCTGCTTAAGTTCTGCAGAGTAGACTATCCAAAGTCCGATGCAGACGATTCCTGTAGAGAGGAAAATCAATCCGGAGAGTGATTCTCCAAGAAAAATCCAGCCGTGGAGAGAGGCAAAGATCGGGCTGAGGAGCCCAATAAAGGAAAGGAATGTCGCGGTGTATTTCTTTAACAGATAGCCGTAGAGGTTGTAGCAAACGATATTTGAGATAAACGCCATGAGGAGTGTCCAGCCAAAGAAGGGGGTAAAGGAGCCGAGGGCAATGGGAGTCGGATTCCATAAATCGATAAATGCAGAATGGGCAAAT
>DASUCX010000204.1:0-6046 GCA_036275855.1 Rhabdochlamydiaceae bacterium | reverse complement strand
TCTTCGCTTTCCAAGGCAATCGGCATTCATATTTTGAATTTTTTTTCTATCCCTGGAGCCCAAGCCTACCACAATGTCTTTCACATCACTGAAAAGAAAACAGGATTGCTCTATTTCAAAGATCTAGAGCTTCACACGATTGAGTTGAAGAAATTCTCTGAAAATTCCTCCGTAGGGCTGAAGGAAATGCTCGCTAAAGTCCACAATGCGCTAGATATGTGGGCAGCCTTTTTAACCCGCCATGACTTATTGAATAAGAATAAACTTCCTCCAGTTTTAAACAGCCCCACCCTAAAAAAAGCTTTAACTATTCTAGAAGTGATGAACTTCGATGAAGAGGAGAGAGAAGCTTACGAGGGACGTCTCAAATGGTTAAGGATAGAGGCAAACACCCTCAAAAAATACGCAGCCCAAGGCTTTGAAGAAGGAATCGAGAAAGGAAAGAAAATAGGGGTTGAAGAAGGTGAAAAAAAAGGTGAGAAAATAGGGATTGAGAAAGTTGCTATCAATATGCTCAGGCAAGGTTTTGGGATTAAAGATATCCAGAAGGTTACGGGATTATCCAAACCAAAAATTATTGCTTTCAAGAAATCCAAGAAACCCTTGAAAAAAAATTTGCGCGACCTCCTTGCCAAAATCCCAACAATTTCCTCAGAAATAAAATAAGAGGTGAATTTTAATACGGAGTGGGTATTTTAGTGGGAAAGAGGTGGTTGTAAAACTCGCTTTGGAGTCCAAATTCGATGATTTTCGATTAGGTTTGGATTTTGCGCAAATTGACATACTCGATTGAGAGTAGGCGATTTGTGCAAAATCCAAACCTAATCGAAAAGCGCGAGTTTGGGCCCAAATCGGAGTTTTGCAACTACCTCGAAAGGATAATAGATCATGCTGCGATCGAGTTTGCTGGGTTTTCTTTGCTTCATTTCATCCCTTTGTTGCGCTGGAGAAAGGTACCATCTCAAGATGGCCGATGTGCGCAATTCGATGGAGGAAATGTTCAGTTATCACGTTGAGACTAAGGAGATGACGCCGTCTTTAGTCAAGAGATCTTTTAAGATCTATCTCGATCAGTTCGACCCTCAAAGAGTCTACATGACACAGGCGGAAGCCAGGCCTTTCTTGGAGCTCAATTCGAGCCAGATCGAGCGAATCATCAATCACTACTATGCCGATGATTATCCTGAGTATGGAACGTTGAATAAAACAATCTCACAGGCGATCCAAAGAGCCCGGAAATGGAGGGAAGAGCTTTATAACGACTTTATTGCTCAGGGAGAAGAACTTAAGGTGGGTTCAGCCGATGCTACCAACCAATATGCCTCTAGCCCCGATCAGCTTAGAAAAAGGTTGAGGGCTCAGCTCGCCCAGCTCTTCAAATTGGAAAATAAGCTTAAAGATTCCAGCTTTTGGACGGTCGAACGGAGGAAGAAAGTCTGCTCTCTCTATGAAAAGCGGTTTGCCCACTACGAAGAGGCTTACCTGCCTGTCAAAGATAAAGCCGAACATTATTTTTCCATGCATATCTTAAAATCGATGGCACGAGGCCTCGACGCCCATACATCGTTTTTCAGTCCTGAAGAAGCCTTGGAAATGAGATCTTCCCTGGAAAAGCAATTTGAGGGGGTCGGCGTCGTTTTACGCGAAGGCTTAGACGGGATCGAAATTGCCGATCTGATCCAAGGCGGACCCGCGGCTCGCAGCGGCAAGATCGTCGTGGGAGATATTCTTATGGAAGTCGATGGAAAACCTGTCGTGAATGTCTCTTATTACGATGTGTTGAATCAGCTCAAAGGCGATGGTCGAAAGGACATTATGCTGGGTTTCAAACGGCATGAGAAAGACGGCAATGAAAGCTTTATCAAAGTCAACCTGAGAAGGGAAAAGATCATCATGGAAAATGAAAGGCTGGCCTTTACCGCCGAACCGTTTGCCGATGGGGTCATTGGAAAACTGACATTGCCTTCGTTCTATGAGAGTTATGACAGCGCCAGCTGCGAAGCAGATATCCGAAAAGCCCTGACCGAGCTAAAGAAAAAAGGGAAAGTTCTCGGGCTTGTTTTGGACCTGCGTAATAATCTCGGTGGCTTTTTAAGTCAGGCTGTCAAAGTCTCCGGCCTTTTCATGACCAGCGGCGTGGTCGTCATCTCTAAATACTCAGAAGGGGAAGTGCAATACTTACGAAATCTCGATCCGCGGATTCACTATTCTGGACCGCTCGTGATTTTAACCTCTAAACTTTCGGCATCGGCTGCTGAAATCGTCGCTCAGGCCCTCCAAGACTATGGAGTCGGTATTGTAGTCGGCGATGAAAGAACCTATGGAAAAGGAACGATCCAATATCAAACCGTGACAGATACGTCGGCCGCCGCATTTTTTAAGGTCACAGTGGGCAGATATTATACGGTTTCCGGAAGATCGACGCAGATCGAAGGAGTCAAAGCCGACATTGTCGTTCCGACAGCGTATTCCGCTTATAATATCGGAGAGAGGTACCTGGAATACGCCCTTAAAAATGACCAGGTTTCTCCTGCGTATGCCGACCCTTTGGCCGACGTGCCAGCCCATACCCAGCAGTGGTTCCAGAAAAACTACCTGCCGTATCTGCAAAAGAAAGAGTCGGCCTGGGTTCAAATGGTCCCTTCACTGAAAACCAACAGCTCTTACCGCCTCAAACATGATGAGAACTTCAAGGTTTTCCTGCAGAAATTGAATCAGCAAGAGATGGAAGCCGATATCGGTGAAAATGATCTGCAGATGGGCGAAGCAGTCCATATTGTCAAAGATATGATCAATCTTAAAGTCTCATGAAAGAAGAAGTCATTATCCTCGGCGTCGATCCCGGGACGTTAGTGACTGGATATGGCGTTATTCGTCAGACAGACAGAAATTGGGAGCCGCTCGACTTTGGCTGCATCTGTCCACCGCGTAAACTCAAAACACATGAGCGATATCTCGTGATTTTCGAAGGGATCGACCTTATCATCGAAAAATATAAGCCCCAAGCACTCTCTGTTGAAACACAATTTGTCTACAAAAATGTCCAAAGTGCGCTAAAGTTGGGCATGGCGAGAGGCGCTGTGATGATCGCTGCTGCAAGGCGCGGTGTTGAAGTGTTTGAGTATGCGCCGACCAAAGCGAAGCAGGCAGTCGTTGGAAGTGGCCATGCCAGCAAATTTCAGGTTCAAAAAATGATCCAGATGCAACTTAAGCTCCCTCAAGTACCCGAACCCGAAGATGCTGCCGATGCTTTGGCTCTCGCACTGTGCCATGCTCATACAAGTAAAGGTCAATTCGTATGTATGAATTTATCCGCGGAAAAATAGTCCAATCGATCCCTTCAAAAGCGATTGTCGATGTCAATGGTGTCGGTTTTGGATTAGTGATCTCTTTAAAGACATTTCAAAAGCTTCCTAATACGGGAGCCGAGATCTTTTTCTATGTAACGCATATTGTCAGGGAAGATGGTCATTATCTTTATGGTTTCTTATCGCTCGATGATAAAAAACTGTTCGAGCAGCTCATTTCGATCAACGGCGTTGGTCCCAAAACAGCGATCGGGATATTAGGCCATGTCGATAGTGGGGATTTCCAGATGGCCATTGTCCAGGGAAATGCCGCTTTGCTTTCTAAAGTGCCCGGAATCGGCAAAAAAACGTCGGAAAGGCTCATTATCGAGCTTAAAGATAAATTTAGCAATGTTCCTCAAGCAAGTGCGAGTGGATCGATTTCGCTAGGAAATACTGTCGCCGCAGATGCGATTTCTGCCCTTATCAACCTGGGCTATCATCCTTTAGAAGCGCAAAAGGCAATCAAAAAAGTTTTATCAGCGCATGAAAAGGAGCCGTCCTTGAGCGAGCTTATTTCCGGGGCATTGAGATCGATCTAAGTTTTTGATATACTCCTTTTCCTATGCATTCTCACCGACCATATCAGAAAGGGGAAACGGTCGCAGCTGTTGCCACACCACCTGGTGAGGGCGGAGTTGCCATCATCCGTATTTCGGGCGATCAAGCTTTAACGGTTGCCGAGAAGATCTATTCCGGTAAGATCCGTTCGTATCAAAGCCATAAGGTTCATTTTGGCAAGATCATGAAAGACGGCGAAGTGATTGATGAGGTGCTCATTGTCGTCATGAAAAATCCTCGATCTTATACCGGCGAAGATACTGTTGAGATCCACTGCCACGGTGGAAGTTTGATCACAAAACGAGTGCTCCAAGCGGTTTTAGATGCTGGCGCGCGTGCTGCGCTTCCGGGAGAATTTACCTTTAAAGCGTATATGAATGGCAAACTTGATCTTGCTCAGGCCGAAGCCGTGCAAGAGCTCATTGCCGCGAAAAATGATCTGGCCCTCCAGGCAGCTGAACAACGGCTGAGTGGCGCGCTCTCAAAAAAAATTGGAAGTTTTCAAAAAGAGCTCATCGACATTGCGGCGATATTGGAAGCATGGGTCGATTTTCCCGAAGAAGGTTTAGAGTTTGCTTCCTTTGAAGAAGTGACTCAGTCGTTAGAATCGACCCGCAAAAAAATGGAGCATTTGAGCCAGACTTTCCACGAAGGAAAAATTGTCCATGAAGGACTCATGATGGCTCTTTCCGGAGCGCCGAATGTGGGGAAATCCTCTCTAATGAATGCTCTCCTTGGTAAAGAGCGCGCGATTGTCACGGCAATTCCCGGCACCACGCGCGATCTTTTGGAGGCCGATCTTCGGATCGGAGGGCTCCACTTCCGTTTAGTCGATACTGCCGGCATCCGGACGACGGATGAAATTGTTGAACAAGAAGGGATCCGCCGCTCGCATCAAGCTCTCCAAGAAGCCGACCTCATTTTGCTCGTTTTAGATGCCTCCCGCGGCATACAAGCCACCGATCAGGAGCTTTTAAAAATCGCTCCTCCGCATAAAACTCTGTTGATTTGGAATAAAGTTGACCTGCCCACGGCGCATCCAAAACCAGAAAACGCGTTAGAGGTTTCTGCCAAAGAAGGGAAAGGGCTTGAAAATTTACGGCGAGCGATTGATCAGAAGATCTGGCGATCGGGCCCTCCTTCCAAAGAAGAGATTGTCATTACCAATGAGAGGCATCATCAGGCGCTCAATCATGCCATCGCATCAGTACAACTTGTCATCGATGGACTTAAAAACAGAATCTCTGCAGAATTTGTTGCCGCCGATATGCGGAGAGCTCTTCTTGAGCTTGGGACCATCATCGGAATTGATATTGCTGAAGACATTTTAAGCGCGATCTTTTCCAAATTCTGTGTAGGGAAATGACGAAAAAGAATAAAGCAAAGCTGATCCAAGCCATTTTGCAAAAATATTTTCCCCATCCTGAAATTCCTCTTAACCATACCGATCCTTACACGCTTCTCATTGCTGTGGTTCTCTCAGCGCGCAATACAGATGCCAAAGTCAATCAAATCACGCCGCATTTGTTTAAGCTGGCATCGACTCCGTACGAGATGATCCGGCTGACCATTGCGGAAATTCAAAAGATCATCAAGCCGTGCGGACTTTCTCCTACCAAAGCGAAAAATATCTGGCACTTATCGAAGATCTTGGTTGAAAAATACAAAGGGAAGGTGCCAAAAAGTTTTGAAGAATTGGGAGAGCTGCCCGGTGTCGGACACAAAACAGCCTCTGTTGTGATGGCGCAAGCCTTCCATGTGCCCGCATTTCCTATTGATACGCACATCTTTCGGTGTGCAAGAAGATGGGGACTCAGCACTGGAAAAACAGTCGAAAAAGTCGAAGCCGATCTGAAAAAGTTGTTTCCGCGGAATGAGTGGATCAAAATCCATCTCCAGATCATCTATTTTGCCCGCAAATTTTGTCCTGCACGCGGCAAGCACGTCGAGTGTCCTATTTGCAGTATGCATTAAATTGATCCTCCTGCGCGGGCAAACCCAGTCCTTCAGGACAGGGCAATCGCGCCCGAATTCCCCATCCTATTAGAAATGCTGTTTAGACCGAATCTCATTGGCTTTTTTCGTTTGCCAAATTATAATTTAGCCTATGAGACGGCAGCAAGCATTCCAATTTGAAC
>DASUCX010000203.1:0-7468 GCA_036275855.1 Rhabdochlamydiaceae bacterium | reverse complement strand
AACACGATGAAAGCATTTGAGCTTTCTGAAATCGGCATCAAACCGGGACTTACCGTCGTCCGGAATGCAACTCAAGCCAAAATGTTAGAGCTAATTCAGCTGATTAGATGTACACGAATAAAGAAATTAAGGAAGGGAATTACTTTAGGCAAAACGTTGTCTGTAAAAAAATTGCGCGAGGAAGGCCGAAAATAAAAAATGTAAAAGAATCGTCTGAGTTCATTTATGTATAAATAGGTTCGAAAGCCGTCTGAAAGGCTTGGGTCTCTCAGCGGGTTGAAAAGGCCGAACGCGAGGCGCTGCTTCGCAGGCATTGCAGCAACACCCTTTGGTTTTTTCTGCGCAGGGAAGACAGGAGAGATAGAGCTCATTGCAATCCATATTGGCGCAATTGAAGTAGAGATCCGACTTTATTTTGCAGTGGATGCACTGGCTGATCACTTCTCCGGGCTCTTTCTCGCTAATCGGGACAGTCAACCGATCATCAAAGACAAAAAGCTTTCCCTTCCAATGTTTAGACCCCGCCGTCAGGCCGTACTTAATAATGCCGCCTTGGAGCTGATAGACAGCATTAAAACCTTCTTCTTTAAGAAGAGCGGAATAGACTTCGCACCGGATTCCACCTGTGCAGTACATCATGATTTTGGTTTTGCTCGGATCGCATTTTTCCTTGAGTTGTTTGGCATACTTAGGAAATTCTCGGAATTGCTCTAGGGTCGGCAGCTCCGCCCCTTCAAAATGGCCGATTTCCCACTCATAATCGTTTCTGACGTCAATGAGCACGGTCTGGTCGTCCTTTTTCTCTAACATCTCCTGCCATTCTTTAGCATTCAAATGCATCCCTGTTTTGCTCATGTCGACCGGAATATCCATCGCAACCAGCTGCGGGCGGGTCTTTACAGTGGCTCTGGGAAAGCAGTGTTCGTGATATGTATGGATTTTGAACTCGACGCCTTTAAACCGAGGATCGGAGGAGAGCCAAGCCATATATTCCTCAGCTGCAGCTGGACTTGCGCTCATCTGGCCATTGATGCCATCCTGGGAGATATAAATTCTTCCTTTAACCTCCCGCGTTGAAAAAAATTCTTTGTGTCGAAGCACCTCTAAAGCAGGATTTTCGATCGTTGTAAAATAATAATAAGCAAGGACAGCATAATTCATGGCAGCTACTATATGCAAAACGGTGAATCCTGAAAAGTCTCTAATAATCATTTACACTTGTTAAAAAATGGTTCCTGCTCTACCATTACCCACTTTATTTGGAGCACCTAACAATGGTACGTTATACTGGCCCTAAAAATCGTATTGCAAGACGTTTTGGCGTGAACATCTTTGGACGCGCTCGCAACCCCCTGCTTCATAAAGCGAGCCCTCCAGGCCAACACGGGGCTAAAAGAAAAAAGAAATCTGACTATGGTATGCAGCTGGAAGAAAAACAAAAGCTTAAAGCCATCTACGGCATGATCAGCCAAAAACAACTCGTCCGTTATTACAAGGAAGCCCTCCAGAAGAAAGGCGTGACTTCACATCTCTTCCTCCGCCGTCTTGAGTGCCGTCTCGATAACGTCGTTTACCGTTTAAAACTCGCACCAACGATCTTCGCAGCGCAACAGCTTGTGTCTCATGGCCATGTCCATATTAACGGCAAGAAAGTCGACAGACGCTCTTTTGAGGTTCGCGCCGGAATGGTCATCTCTGTTAAGCCCAAGTCCCAACAACTCGGCCTCATCAAAGACTCCGTTGCCAACACTTCACGTGATATTCCAGAATACCTCGAGCTCGATGCTGCGGCATTTAGCGGAAAACTCTTGAGCGAACCTCATCTTGATCAGATTCCTTTCCCTATGCCAATCAATATCTCGATGGTTTGCGAACATATCGCCCATACTAGCTAATTCATGAATAAGCCTTCTGTATTAAGAGGGCTTAGTCCAAATTCTCACGATCGGGAGACTCACAGAGTAAACGATCCGCACGAATTCCGTGATTAATGAAAAGAATATCCGGCTGTGGAGGATTTTCTTGAGCTTGGAGTCGATTTAGCCACACGGCATATGTCTTTTGCTCGTATTCATTCCGTCTTTTTAGATGATTTAATGACCGGCTAAAATGAACAACTGCATCAACTAAATGCCCAGTTAATAATTCTAAACAATATTGTCTTAATTCTAATTCGTATTTAATTTGCTCTTCTCTGGCACGGTAGTTAAAATAAGCTTGCGGGTTTATTGTTTTAGACGGTCTTTCTAATCGAAGTTTTAATAACTCTAATTCTCTTGTCTTCTGAAATGTCGAAACTTTATGGGCATTCCACACTGCCTCTTCCGGCTTGGAGCTGCCTTGATGTTGATTGGAAGGATCGGTTTTTTCAATTCTCATTACACACAGAGGTTACCAGAAGAAGAAATTTCTTCTATCAACTATTTTTTGCCTGATGATTTTTAAGATCGCATTAAGATAGTATATAGAGCGTGAATTGATTTAACTTGTAACCAAAGGAAACTAAGATGAAATCAACCTCAATGTCATTGCTCGCATCAGCAATGCTTTCACTGATATCGCTCGTTTCAGCTGACGCTGCATCAGGATGTCAAGTTGAAATGAAACAATGTGAACCAGCAAATTACAACCGTGTTTATGCAGGCCCAGAATTTATGTGGTCTCATTTACCTGGAGAGAAAGCTGAATTTATTGACTGGAGTTTCAATCCAAACACCTATTACGGCGGTTTGAGATTCGGACATGAATATCTGAAGCCTCAAGATTTCTACTCGAACACAGATATTGTTGCTCTGATGGGAACATCTCACTTTAATGTAAAAAAGGATGAAAAAGAGAAAAAAACAGCCTGGGAGCGCACACGCGAAACTTTTAAAGGCGAGCGTGGTCAGCTGTGGACGAACATTGAGCAACGCCTCGGTTATACGTTTGCGAGCTCTTTGGTTCCAAGCTGCACCGTTTCTCTCTACGCAGCTCCTGGTTTTCACTACGAGCACGTTAATGGGGCCCATGCTTACTGGTACTATGCTGCAACAGGTTTGAAAGCTGTTCAACAGTTCACCGACAGCTTCCATCTCGGATGCGACCTGAAAATGATGTATGCTTTTGGCACTCACGATAAACACAACTTGGCAGGTCTAACAACCTTAGGACAAAAAAACTTCTGGGGTTATGAAGTCGGCGTTCCTTTGCAATGGAAAGTCGGTGAGTCAAAAGCGTTTGATGTCCAAGTGAAGCCTTATGTTCTCAAACTCAATGTCAACAGTCCGCAGACATTTCTCGGCGCACGTGTTGAGTTAGGATATAACTTCTAAGCTTTAACACAGCTGAAAATATGACCCCCATCGAAGTCGTCGACTTTGATGGGGGCCTTTTTTTATACTATGGGGCGGTGAAAATGAAAAAATTCACCGCCCCATAGTATAAGATTTCAAAAGTTGCCGTAGAACGTAAGGCATAATACCCCCATGGCGGTAGTACTCACCTTCGATGGGGGTATCGATTCTCACCTTCAACTGAACCTGTTTTTTATTCCCTTCTCTTTCTATCTCCAGCACGACATCTTGATGCGGCTTCATCTCCCCTTCTATTGAAAAAACTTCATCGCCTTTGATGCCTAAAGATTCAAAGCTCTCATCGTTTTTAAACTCGAGCGGCAACACTCCCATGCCGATCAAATTACTACGGTGGATCCGTTCAAAGCTGCGTGCCACCACCACGCGCACACCGAGCAGTGCTGTTCCTTTGGCTGCCCAATCTCTGGAACTTCCCATGCCATAATCTTTCCCGGCAAAAATAATCAGAGGAACCTTTTTTTCCTCATATTTCATTGCAGCATCATAGATCGGAAGAAGCACTCCTTCCGGCATCAACTTGGTGTAGCCTCCTTCTTTTCCATCCGCCATCTTGTTGAGAATTCTCACATTGGCAAAAGTCCCCCGCATCATCACCTGGTGATTTCCTCTACGACTGCCATAGCTGTTGAAATCTTGGACTTTGATGCCCAGCGACAAAAGATATTTCCCTGCGGGTACTTTTTCTGAAAAAGCTCCGGCCGGCGAAATGTGGTCTGTCGTGACAGAATCTCCAAATAAAGCCAGCGCCCGCATATTCTTTAATTCTTTTGGCGGAGGTAGTTTTAATCCAAATTTTTCAAAGTAAGGAGGCTTTTGGATATAGGTGCTCTTTTGATCCCATCCGTACTGGGCTGTTTTTTTCATCTTGATCTCTTGCCAGACCGGATTGTCTTGTAGGATATTCGCATATCGTTGTTTGAACATCGACGGCTGCAAAAATTTTTTAACCTCTTCTTGGATCTCTTGTGAGGTCGGCCAAATGTCTTTTAAGAACACAGGCTTTCCTTTCTTGTCATGGCCGAGCGGTTCTTTCTCCATATCGATATCAATGCGGCCCGCAAGGGCAAAGGCGACAACGAGCGGCGGCGACATTAAAAAATTGGCTTTGACAGCGCCATGGATGCGTGCTTCAAAATTCCGATTGCCGCTTAGCACACTCGCTGCGACAATGTCGTATTCTTGAATGGCCTTTTCAATCCTCTCTTCCAATGGCCCGCTATTTCCGATGCACGTTGTGCATCCGTAAGCCACCAATTGGAATCCCAACTGGTCTAGATACGTTTGCAGCCCGCTCTTATCCAGATAGTCTGTCACAACGCGAGATCCCGGCGCCAAGCTCGTCTTGACAAGCGGATTAACACTCAGCCCTTTTTCCACCGCTTTCTTCGCTAAGAGTCCTGCTCCAATCATCACGCTCGGGTTGCTGGTGTTGGTACAGCTCGTGATCGCTGCAATCACCACCGAACCGTGACTCATCACCATTTCAGCTTTCAATGCATCATCATATCCGGGGCTGGCAACCGGCTCATTGAAAGGACGGTTTGTCACCATCTCTTCTTCGCTCCATCCTTGCGGTTTTCGGCCATTGCCCATGCTATGAGTTCCTCCACTGTCATGCGGAGGAGAATAGACGCCGCCGGCATGGATGAACAGACGTGTAGCCTGCTCGGCTTTATCTTTGCCGTAGCCGCCCTCAAGGATAGGCATCGTCATTAAACGATGAAATTTTTCTTTGAGTGTGTCGAGATTGATTCGATCTTGCGGCCGTTTCGGGCCTGCGACACACGAAGAAACCGTTTTCAAGTCGAGTTCAACGACTTTCGTGAAATCAATCTGCCCCTTTTTCGGGATCCCAAATAATTTTTGCGCTTCCAAATAGGCTTTGACTTCAGCGACATGCTTTTCATCCCTCCCTGTCATGCGTAAATAATCGAGGGTCTTTTCATCGCAGGGAAAAAATCCCATTGTCGCGCCGTATTCGGGAGACATATTTCCAATGGTAGCCCTGTCAGCGACTGAGAGCGAAGCGGTCCCTTCTCCAAAAAATTCAACAAATTTCCCGACAACTTTTTCTTTCCTGAGCAGCTCTGTGATCCGGAGCGTTAAGTCGGTCGCTGTCACGCCTTCTTTCAAGCTTCCTATCAAGTGAACGCCGATCACCTCCGGCGTCTGGATCGACACCGGCTGACCGAGCATCGCTGCTTCCGCTTCGATACCGCCAACGCCCCATCCCACCACTCCAAGCCCGTTGATCATGGTCGTATGAGAATCTGTCCCGACTAGCGTATCAGGATAGAGCACCGTCTTATCACCCTGCTTTTGACTCATCACAACGGAAGCAATATTTTCTAAATTGACCTGGTGGCAGATTCCAATTCCCGGCGGGACAACTCTAAACGTCTCAAACGCTTCTTGGCCCCATTTTAAAAACTCATACCGCTCGCGATTCCGCTCGAATTCAACTTTTAAATTGAACATAAACGCATCTGTCGTTCCCGACCGATCGACTTGCACAGAATGGTCCACCACAAGATCGACAGCCACTTGCGGCTCGATGAGTCCTGCTTTAAATCCTTGATCCGCCACCGCATCCCGCATCGCAGCCAAATCGACCAGCAGCGGGACACCGGTAAAATCTTGCAATAACACCCGGGCGACCACAAACGGAACATCGCCATCCGACGGCTTTTGAGGGTTCCACTGAGCCAGTTCTTTGATATCATCGTCTTTGACCTTCATGCCATCGTGATTACGGAGCAGAGATTCCAACATGACCCGGATCGACACCGGCAGCCGGCTGATCTTTCCTATCCCTTGTTCCTCTAGAGCAGGTAGAGAATAATAGAATTTCCCCTGTCCTAAAGATTTGAATGTTTTAAACGGATCGCCCATGCATAACCTCTTTTTATTAACCCAGGCTGTAAATAGATGACAAAGAGCGCTGGCGAGGCAAAGCAAAATTGGTTGCCAAATCGCAGGACAGTATTCCTGCACTACGGCCTGCGATTTGGGAATCGATTTTGCAAAGCCGCAGCAAGCTATTTGTCATCTATTTACAGCCCGGGTTAATATTAACCCAACTGGCAAACAGGTGACAATCTGCTGGCTGCGGCTTTGCCATATCAATCCTCCTCCTCGGCCTAGCCTCTCGGCTATGGTCCTCGTTGTTCGGATCGCTACCGCTTTGATCTGGCTGTGCCTCGCTAGCGCACATTGTCACCTGTTTGCCAGCCGGGTTAATAATTCATATGAACCTATTCCACTATTCTTAACAACTGCTTTTCGCGCCTTTTCTTACCCAATAGAGGATCGGAGTTATGAACAATTTTTCATTCCCACTGTGCGGAGCACAGCGGGAAATGCTCGGATAGATTCTCTCTTAACAAATGTTAAGTAAACTGGTACAATTGCTGGATAAAACATAAGTTTTATTTTGATTTTATCGATGAGCAATAATTTATTTAACAAAAGGTATAATTAGTATGTCTTCTTCTTTCTCTGGAGTTTCTTCCAACATCAATCATTCTAGCACCCCTACATCCTTACCAGCGCCTCAGTTGAATGAACAGCCGTTGGACCAAAGAGTAGACTCATTTGCTACCGGCCAGATGCAGACGCTGCCTTCAGCAATGATGGGCCAGGGGACAAACCCCTCTTCAGCCTTTTCTTCATCATCCGCGTTTTCAGCAACCCCCAGTTCATCTCTTTACCAAGAAACAAAAAATTACGAGTTGGGCCACGGAAAAAAGAAAGACTATCCCCGTGCGCTTAGCAGGTATGAACAACTGGCGAAGGCAGGGAACCCTGTCGGGATGATTAAGACAGCTCTTTTCCTATGCCAAGGAATTGGGGGCCCCAAAAATCTTGCTGGTGCATTCCAGCACGTTCAAAAGGCTCTGGAAATCGGCCTTACATCGCCGGATATCAGAAGGGCTCTATTTGTCTTAGTGGCCTGCGCTGGGCAGGGGGCGTCCGAGGCGGGGATGTTCTTAGCAAACTCTCCTGAGAGTGAGAGCTCTTATCAGGAACTGTATCAAAACGGCGACTTATTTGCAGGGTGGATGCTCGCAGCCATTTACTTTGAAAGCAATCGAAAAGATCAAGGCGACCGA
>DASUCX010000202.1:0-5481 GCA_036275855.1 Rhabdochlamydiaceae bacterium | reverse complement strand
CTGTAACAGCGTATTAGTCTTCGTTTTTTCCGGCCAAATAATCTCAAAAACACGATCGATAAAATTAAGACATTTTAAATTCTACATTAATTATTAACGAAGGAGAAGAAATTTTCATTTGGCTAAATGCGTAGGTTCCTATAATGACAAAATTACAGAGGTGGTTGCAAAACTCGCTTTGGAGCCCAAATTCGATGATTTTCGATCAGGGTGGGTTTTTGCGCAAATTGACATATTCGATTGAGAATAGGCGATTTGCGCAAAAAACAACCCTGATCGAAAAGCACGGATTTGGGCCCAAATCGGAGTTTGCAACTACCTCGAAGCTCATGTAGGAGGGCTGTATTTATGATAAGACCAGTAGGGCCGAAAGATCGCAGCGGAGAATTCCCGGTGACCAAAGTTCCATCCGGAGCTGCCAATGTTTCGAAAATTGCTCAAGGGAAATTGCAAAAAGCCGTTTTAAAAGCAACGAAGTTCGAAGCAGAGAAGAGAATCTCCAATCGCGAAGAAGCCGAAACAGCGGAAAAGGTCGCCTTCGAGTTTTTTGAAGACATTAACGAAGCTAACGGCCAACCTTAAGAGATTCTAAGAGCTTTGAGCACCCGATGTGCAACGACAAGCTTCAAGCTGTCACCGAGGAGGAAAGGCAGCATTCCAAGTAAAAACACTCTTTCGATTCCAACGAAAAGAGAGAGCTGTGAAAGGCCGCAGAGATAGATCATTAGGTTTCCAATCACCATCGCAAGCAGCGCTAGACGTTGGTTTTTGGAACCTGATCTCTCGACCAAATAGCCTGTGACCCACGTTCCAAGAGCATATCCAATCAAATAACCACCTGTCGGTCCTAAAAGAATAGGCAGACCTGCTCTGCCCAGAGCAAAAACTGGCATTCCAAGAGCGCCTTGGAGCAGATAGGTCAAGACCATGAGCGCTCCAATGCGGCTTCCAAAAAGAACACCCAGCAATAAACAGAGGTGCCCTTGCAATGCAATGGGAACAGGAGAAAAAGGGAAAGGGATTGCAATGCGGGCAAAGAGAGCAATTAAAAAACTTCCGCTGATTACCAAGACAAGATTACGGAGCCAGAATCTCTCTTGGAACCTTTCAAAGAAAGGCAAAGTGACTTGTTTGAACATGATTTTAACTCCTTCTCTTTACGCAGCTCTAACTTAGCATGGCTGCTTGTTTTTGAAAAAAGAATTCCCATTCACAACAGGGTGAGGCAAATTCTTGCTCGACATGCGTCGACCAACCCGGCAGGGAGGAAATGAGGATAGCTCCCTGCTTTCCAAGCTCTAAAAACTTTTCATGATCCGCAGAAATTTTACGGCCTAAAGAAAATTTTTGGTGGATAGGAAGATCTCTCATTAGAGTCTGATATTTCATCGCATAGGTATTTGTTGTCGAGGGGGTTGTTCTCCAGTGGCATGTTTTAGTGTGAAAAATTTTGGAAGTGAGCTCTTTATACATCGGAAGGTATTTATCTCGATGATCAAACAGTGTCACGTAAGAGGCTTGCAGAATGGTGAATCCCTCGAGAAGCACATCGACCCAGCCTTCCTTATGCAAATAGTCGTCTTCGAGGAAATAGACGATAGTCTCAGGATTTAATTTAAGAGAAGCAACATGGTCTAAAAGGCGGAGAAAAGAACCCGTCTCACTCCCCTCTTTGATCTCGATGACTGGATAGGTGGTCTGTTCAAAGACAAAGTGAGTTTTTTCACTGGGATGGAAGGTATCAAGAATATAGGTGACATTCACGCGTTTGGGATCAAGCGTGGCACAGAGGTTTTCATGACATTTTTGACGCGTAAAACCAGTCAGGCGATTTTTATGGCCGCTGACTTCAGAGAAGTTACAGTGGCGGACAAACAGTTCAATTTTTGGTTTCTTCCAAAACATCAGATTTTGAGAAAGGTAACGAGTTTGTTGCACATTTCCTTCGATTCTTTGAATGTGAGGTGGCGGGCGGCCTCTTTGAGGAGCACCCACTTGGCATCGCGGATCTCTTCGGCCTGGAGTTTGATCTCGCCAGTAACAAGAGCTGGAAAATATTGCACGGTTTTGACGACAACTTCGTGTTTACGATGGAATTGGTACCGTTCGATCAAGGGGGTCTCTTGAAGAAGCTGTTGGATATCGAGTCCTGTTTCTTCTTTAAGTTCGCGCCTAGCAGAATCTAAGGCTGTTTCGCCTGCATCGCCATGCCCTTTAGGGAAAGCCCAATGGCGTCCGCCCTGATGGAGGATAAGGAGCACCCGCCAGACTCCGCCTTCTTGCCGGAGGGGAATAATCCCGTAAGACTTCTCTTCAATTTTCATGGTTCTCTTAAGGGTTATAGGGCGCAAAGATCAGGGTCGAATTATGTCCGCCAAACCCGAAGGAGTTGGAGAATGCACCGGTCACTTTCTTTGCTTTGGCGACGTTAGGGACATAATCGATTCCTTCTAACATTTCTTCCGGCTCTTCAACGTTAATGGTCGGATGGAGCATGCCAGTCTCAATCGCTTTCAGAGTGGCAATCGCTTCAATGCCTCCCGCAGCACCAAGGCAGTGGCCTATCATCGATTTGGTCGCGTTGATGGAAATGTTTTTGATCTGATCTCCAAAGACGCTCTTGATCCCAATCAGCTCGCAGAGATCGCCGGCCTGTGTCGATGTCGCATGGGCATTAATGTAGTTGATGAGTTCTTTGGGGATGCCGGCATCTTCGAGAGCAAGGTGCATACACTCGGCAACACCGGAGCCATCTTCTCTAGGACTGGTAATATGGTAGGCATCGCAATTGACTGCTCCGCCGAGATACTCGCCGTAGATCGGGGCTCCACGAGTGAGCGCATGTTCTAAAGATTCCAAGAGGATCACCCCAGAACCTTCGCCCATGACGAAACCATCTCGTTTTTTATCCCAAGGGCGGGAAGCTTTCTGTGGCTCATCGTTTCTTTCTGAAAGAGCTTTCATCGCAATAAATCCGCCAACTCCGATAGGAACAATGCAAGCCTCCGAACCTCCGCAGAGCATCAGATCGGCATCACCGCGTTGGATATGCTGAGCGGCAGAGACGATACTGTTGTTAGACGTTGCACAGGCAGTCGAAATGGAATAGTTAGGACCAGAAAAGCCAAGATCAATTGCAAGGAGGGCTCCGCCCATGTTAGTGATGATATAAGGCACAAAGAAGGGACTGATGCGCTTGAAGCCCTCTTTAACGATGGTTTCGACTCCGTCAGAAAAGATCTGCATACCACCCATGCCGGAGCCAATAATGATTCCACATCGGGACTTATTGAGCTTAGAAAGGCTGTCCCCAGTCAACTTCCCTTTTTCAAGGGCTTTTTTCCCTGCAACCATTGTATAACGGATAAACGGGTCGACACGGCGGGCCTGTTTTTTGTCGAGATAGTTGCCAACATCAAAATTTTTGATGCATCCGGCAAATCGGGTGGGATAATCTGCGCAAGGGAAAGATTCGATCAGGCTTATGCCGCTTTTGCCTGAGAGAAGCTGGTCATAAAAGTGGTCGACATCGTTTCCCAAACAAGAAACAACACCCATCCCTGTAACAACAACTCTTCTTTTTGTCATCGCGGCATTAAGAATAGTCGAGCTAGAAAATTACTTCAATCGGTATTATTTTCTAGAAGATTTGACATAAGCCCCTGCATTTAAAGGTGTTGTGCTGATCTGAAGATCAAGAATCTGGCCGTCTTTCCATAGATCTTCTAAACGATACTTATCGCGCAGACCTGGCATGAAAAGATGGACCATGATATTTAAAAAATCTAATACCACCCAATCTCCTGTGATCATCCCTTCTTTTTGGGTGCATTCGAAGCCAACTTCATGCAGAGCATCTAGGATACCGTTGGCGATTGAAATCACATGCTTATCGACACCCCCTTCGGCAATAATGACGTAATCGGTCAGTGTTGAGATCTCTTGGACATCGAGAGCCAAAATATTCACTCCCTTTTTGTCGTAGATCGTTTGGGCAATTAGATTTAGTATAGATTTAAGATTTTTTTTCATTTCTTTTGGTATAGTTGATGTTGTTGAATATAATCCCATACCTTAGCAGGCAATAAATGCCCACAGTAGAGCCCTTTTTGAAGACGGTCTCTGATTTCAGTGCTGCTGATCTCCATTAGAGGGATTTGGGTCAATCCCTTTTCGATGGCTGATAGGAGTGCTGCTTTCTGTGGAAAGGACTTGGTCTGACGGCTTCCAATGAGCGGAGTGGCGAGCTTAATCAGCTCTTCAACCTCTCTCCACGCATGAAAATGTTTTATCGCATCTTCTCCCAGAAGGAGAAAATAGTTTTTATTCTTTTTGTGCTGCTGATCGATGGCGATCAGTTGGCGGATGGTATCGATAGTGTAGCATGGCGTGCTTTTTTGCAACTCAAAGTCTAAGAGAGTAAAGGTTGGAAGCAGTGAAATTGCAGCGGTGACCATCGCCCGGCGGTGTTCTTTGGAAGCGATGGGAGGTTTTTCTTTTTTGAAGGGAGATTGACTGGTAGGGCAGACGAAGACCTCATCGAGCTCGTGTCGTTCAGCGAGTTCGATGGCAACATTGAGGTGTCCTAAATGGATCGGATCAAAACTGCCGCCGAAAAAGCCAACTCTACTTCTCACCACACCTCTTTTTTTTCGCAATCTTGCATATGCAATTTTCTTTGTCAATACACCTTCAGAGACTGTTTTAAAACAGTCTCTCAGCTTCTAAATAATACGCCAATGTTTAAGACGGGCAAGCTTGGCGAGTTTTCGATCGGGATTGACAGCAACAGCCTCCCCTGCTTCAAGAAGAAGCGGGATATCGTCATGGCTATCTGTATAGACAATCACTTGTTCTTTAGGGATGCCGAAACGGTCTTGGAGTCGTAGTAGCGATCGTTTCTTTTGAGAACCCGTGATCAGTTTAGCGATACTACGGAGACGGAGTTCATGGTCGACATCATAGGCTGTCCCTTCCCAAGACTCGATCCCGAAATATGAAGCAAAACGGCGAACTAAGAAATCGGGAGAGCTGGAGATCAAGGCAATGTAATCGCCGCGCTTTTGAGCATCCATCAGCTCTAGGTAGGCGGGTAAATAAAGAGCGCCGGGAAGAAGTTTTTCAACAAGGGCATCGATGTGTTTTTCCAATGCCTCAAGAGAAAAGCCGCGGAGCATTCGGTCAAAAACAACATGATGAAGCTTCTCCAGGGTCATGGAGGTGGCATAGTAACGGCATTTGAGAATGATGGCGCGGAGGAGAACGGAAATAGAAAGGGCTCCCCGTTGATAGAGGGTTTTCAGATAAACATAGCTGCTATTGGTCGAAATCAGGGTGTGATCTAGATCAAAAATGACCAGCTTCTTTGTGGGTTGATACTTAAACATTCTCAAGCGCTTCAATTTTAGTCTCAATTTCTTCTATAGCATGAGTTGCTTTATCAAGGCGAACTTTTTCTTCGTCCATCAGCCCCCGATAACG
>DASUCX010000201.1:0-5028 GCA_036275855.1 Rhabdochlamydiaceae bacterium | reverse complement strand
TTCTTCTTCATTGGTTTTTGTCATGACTGCCATTATGACCTCCTTCGGTTTTTTACGGCACTTTAGTTTACCGCAAATCCGTGTCTCAATCTATTGGTGGCAGTATAGGTATTGGCAACAGTTCTCAAGAAATTTACAGAGGGGATCGAGAAAATTGCCTTCATTGGCCAGTGATTGATTTTCTTTTAAGGCATTTAATAATGCGGTGAAATTAGCAAGTTGCTGTTGATTGAGCTTTTCAGGAAAATAGAGTGCGGCTGGATGATAGCAGTCAGTTAGAAATGTTTCAGGATCCTTTAGAAACAAGATCAGAGCATCGATTGTTCTTTTTCTTAAGCGGTCGTCGACAGGGATATTTCCATTGATCTTTTGGAGTAGTTCAAACAAACAATCTCTGAGGCCTTTTAAAGGCGTTTCAAGTGCAGGCGGCGCTGCTAGGCTAACCCCTTTTTGAGCGGCTGTTCTGAGGATAACACCTGTTGCGATGGTAGTGCCTTTATCTAGGGTTGCTTTCATTGCGCGTCCCGGAAGTGAGGCTATCCACCAAAAAGCTTGCGATGTCTGATCGAGAATGAATCTTGTCCGGCTGAGCTGGGCTTCGCTCGTTAAAGAGGTTGCCGGTTGAACAGCCGAAGGTATTGTGAGTTCGCTATCCAAAGGAGGCGGAGGGGGAAGCGGAGGGCTGTCCAAAGCAGAAGAAATCGTAGACTTCAGAGTGGATGGAGACGAAGGTCCTTCAGATGTCGGAGGCTTGAAAACAGTTAATCCAAGTGCACTAATGCTGAGAGGTGGAACTTGTTGTGCCATAGATGTGCTACAATATTTTAATGAACAATAGTAAATTAAATGCGCCTTTAGAGTCATTCTCTGAGTTGAACCTATCCGTAAAGTCCAAAAGTTGTCTTTTTTGTCATATTTTGCAGCCGCTTTTTGGCCTACTCATTCAAGTATGCCCTGCAAAGCGGTTGCAAAATCTAACAAAAAATC
This sequence comes from Rhabdochlamydiaceae bacterium, assembly GCA_036275855.1. GTDB lineage: Bacteria > Chlamydiota > Chlamydiia > Chlamydiales > Rhabdochlamydiaceae > PALSA-1444. The sequence goes on along the minus strand of DASUCX010000201.1, from coordinate 4,041 downwards.
CTGCAAAATCCAATTTTTGAGTCACGTTCGGTATAAAATGGATTTGACTCAACTTGGCGGGAGTGCTATCTTGAATCGTTATGAAAAAAAGCCTCTTCATCACGTGTTCGTTAGTGACGCTGGCATTATTTGCTGATGAAGATAATTGGAGCTTGAATGATGGTTTTGCAATTTGGGGCGATGTTGCGTTTTATCGAAGAAACGAAGGGAATAACCACCGTTTAATCATCGATCATAGCAGCGGAAAAAAAGATCCGTGCGGAAACTGCAAATTTGATAGCTGCAAATCCAAACATCTCGTGAGTTCATTTCATTATCAGCCAGGTTTTCAAGTCGGCATGGTCTACATGACTCGCCATTCGCTTCTGGAAGCAAAATATCTGTTCGTCGAAGAGTGGTCGGCCTCTTGCAGCCGCAACGATCCTGGGCTGCTCTATTTTTCTGCGAGCAACCCATTTTATGCGGAGAATTTTTTTGCGGCTGATAAAGCGTGGGCGCATTACAAGTCGCAGTTTCAAAATGCAGAGGCGAATTATTTCTATTACATTACACCCCGCAGGGGTGAATATTTTTCAGGCGGCTGGCTTGCCGGCATTCGGTATATGAGCCTGACGGAACATCTTGAGATCAAATTTCAAAAAGGGTCGAATGAAAGCCCCTACCGGGTGCATACCTGGAATCATATCCCTGCCCTTCAAGTGGGAGGGACCATTGGGTGGAATCCTTCCAAAGTCCTAAGCTGGGATGTCAACGCTAAGCTCGGAATTGGGTTTGATTGCAGTCGGCAGAGTACTTATTGGGGCGATGTCGATAATACGGTTGTTCTTCGGGATTATCAGGTTTCACGATTTTCACTTCCTTTAGTCGTGGGAGCTGCGCTCTCAATGACCTACCAGCCATGGAGATTCATCAATCTGCATGGAGCCTATGAGATGATTTATCTGAATGGAATTGCACTCGCTCCCGATCAGGTGAATAAAAGCTCCAGCAAAGAGCAGCATGTCCGTTCTTTCGGACAAGCGTTGATTCACGGTGCGACACTGGGAATTATGTTCACTTTCTAGAGTGTATTAAGAGACTGTTAACAGGCTCTATACACAAATGAACTCAAAAATTGATTTTTTTGGCAGAGTTATATAACTTGTTTTCGCAAGGAGAAAACAGATGGCAGTTCATAGCATACATTCATCCAGTTATCAGCAAACATCCTGGGGGTCCGATTGCCCGGAGCTTTTCCTCAAGATCCTGGGCATCGAGCGCATCCGGTCGATGCATATTCCTAGCCAAAATGCCGATATGGCTTATCAAGGTTACGCTTACAGGGATGACTTGGAAAAGTATAAAGAGCTCCGCCTAGACAGTTCCACCTTTGTATTTTCCTGCAAAAATGAAGGTATCCTTAAGATTTCAGAAGATAATGTGGCAGGAGAGTTTGCTTTTTCTTATAGTTGTGGATACGACAGATATACTGATCGTGGAGCTACCGGCTTTCATACTACCATGAAAGATAGTCCTGCCGTTGAAGAAGCCCTACGCAACTTATTTAAAAAGAAGCCTGTACTAATGCCAATGATAGACAGTCAGCTGTTTGAGCGATTTGTGGTTACTCTAGAGCTCGTCTAAGCTCTTACCCGCAGAAAGTTCATATATAAAAAATGCTGTTAACAAAAATTTCCAGACAAAAAAAAGCTGGAGATGGCTCATAACATAAGACGGCGCTCTTAAGGCTGCTACCTTCCGGTCCTGACCTGGTTCGAACAGCCTCATCTCATGAGGTCCCCAGCAAGAGTTTCATTTTACCCCAAAAAGGGGTTAAAGGCTATAGACCTTTTTCGAAAAAGGTCTAATTTAAAGATTTTACTTTCTCCAGCTTGGTTTGGGGGAAGAAAGCCTCCAGGATCTGTGGGGCTTTTTCACCTTTTTCTGCTTGGGCCTTAGCGCTATAGAGGCAGAGTCCAACGCCGGATCCTTCTCCATAACCTGTGAAGACAAGCTCATCGCCATGGGTCTCGACAGTAAAATCATTGCTGCGCAGTTTTTGAGCTCCGACGATCTTTTGGAACGTTGAAAAATCAAAATCTTTCACTTGGGCATCGCTGGTGACTTTAATGGCATATACTTTCTCAGCTTGTGGAGTGACATAGAGATCGACTCCTGTCACTTCGGAGAGATGAGTCGCCTGGGCGAGCATCGACTTCGGCAGAGCACAGGTCCATTTGCTCTGCGCACGATCTTTAGCAGCAATAGGCGTTGTGACTCCGGGAGGTGTAGTCATCGCTTTCCGGAAAACAGCAGCAAAATCGACTGTTTTGCCGGCGCTGTTCTGCGTCCACATTGCTGCAAAAGGCGCATCATTAAAGGTCAAGATCAAATGGTAGGTTGAATCGACGGCACGGTCGATATGTTTTTTCGGAAGGATACTGGCTCCTTGATAGCCGACCTCGGAGGCTGTCACATGCCATGCCGATTGTTTATTGCGGGCTGCAGTAAAATATGCGTTAGTTCTAGCAATGATCGCCACTGCATTCATCACCTCATCATGGAGCGGCTGAGGAAATAAAGATGACAAGGTGGCTTTAAGGTAGGGCTCTACACCAACTTCATTAATGATATTGAGTTTCCCGTCGTTGCTCCAGACTTCGATGCATCCGCGGTATTGAATGCCATTAACCAGAAGGCTACTTTGTGAGTCGACAGGGACAAAGCGAAGCTGATGCAGTCCTTTAAAATCCTCACCCCATTTTAAGCCGTATTCACCGACAGAAATCTTATGCCGGTTACTGTTAATCCCTGAAGAAATTTTTGTTTCGTCCAGCGGATAGTAAATCTCATACCGTCCCTTTGCTTCGAGCAAAACGTCAGGAACTTGCCTATGCAGTAGTACTTTCATCGTCGCCGGTTTAGATTTTTGAGAAAAGTCGGTGGCCTGTGGAACCGGCGGAGCCGTAGCTGAAACGGTCATTGCGGCCAGCAAAACAGTCAAAAAAGTCACCAGTTTAGCGAGGCAATTGCAAAACTCATGCGCTCCATAAAATCGCCCTTTTGGCGCCAGTTCTCGCCGCGCAATCTCGCCTGCCCATTCGGGCATGGTCTCGGTTGCGCAGCACGGGCCAGCTTGCTGGCCCTGAGAACCGGCGTCAAAATCATCGATTTTCTGGAGCACAGCAGTTTTGCAACTGCCTCTAGCGATTGTTTTCATAAAATTCTCCTTTAGAGTGTGTTTAGGGTAAACCTATATGGAAGTGTTCTTCCTAAATGTGTGTAAGCAAGCTTAGTTGCTTCGCGCCCCCGCAACGTTCGTTTCAAGAACCCTTGCATGATCAGATAGGGCTCGTAGACTTCAGCAATCGTTTCGGCCTCTTCCCCAATCGCCACGGCGAGCGTGCTGACGCCGACAGGCCCGCCGTTATGATGGTCAATGATGATGCTTAAAATCTTTTTATCCATTTCATCCAGACCGCATTGATCGATCGCCAGCATTTCTAAGGCTTGGGAGGCGGCTTTTTGATCGACCAGGGAAAGTTTACGAGTTTGGGCATAATCGCGTACCCAGCGAAGGAGATTGTTGGCAACGCGGGGGGTTCCTCGGGCGCGGTGGGCAATTTCTGCGGCGGCCTCCGGATTTAATTTTACTTTAAGGATCTGGCTCGAGCGCAAAAGAATCTGTTGAAGGACCGCTGTTTCATAATAATCGAGGCGGGAAGTGAATAAAAAACGGGAGCGGAGAGGTCCGCTGAGCAGTCCCACGCGGGTTGTTGCGCTCACAAGTGTAAAATGGTTAAGCTTTACCTGTACAGATCGGGCAGAAGGGCCGCTGTCAATCAGGAGATCAAGGGCAAAATCTTCCATCGCAGGATAAAGATACTCTTCAATCGTTTTGGAAAGTCGGTGGATTTCATCGATAAATAAGACATCGCCGGTTTTTAAATTTGTTAAAAGGCCTGCCAAGTCGCCTGCTTTTTCTATAACGGGACCTGAAGTGACGGTGAGATTCGTTCCCATCGTTTTAGCGATGACATGCGCAAGTGTTGTTTTTCCAAC
>DASUCX010000200.1:0-3826 GCA_036275855.1 Rhabdochlamydiaceae bacterium | reverse complement strand
GGTTTTGCTACGTCAGCTCTGCAACGAATTTTTGGTCTTCACTCGCGCCTTGCTATTCAGCAATGGTCGCTCAGGCAGGCTCAAACTTTTAAGTTCATTTGTGTATAAGACGAGGGCGGTATAGTTTTTCTCGCGTAAGCTCATCGGTCGATTCGGGCGGATTTAAGTAATTTAATTCCATTGTGGGGAGATTAAAAACATCGGCAAAGGGTGTGTCTACGTTAAATAGCCTCAGGACGGAAAATAATGAGGTGGACGTGTCAAATGAGATATCGCCTGTCAGCCAAAAGGAGGGGGCGTATACACCGGCAAAGTCGAGATTGTTTGAGACGGTTGGAGAAGGCGTGAGTGGCGACGGAGGGGACGGAGGGGTCTCGGAACAGTTGAGAAGAGCGATGCCAGCTGCGGTATAGCCCTGAACAAAGGTGACGTCAAAGCGGTTTTCGATCGCGGTGATCTGCTGGGCTGTGACGGGGCCTTCAAAGACGATGCCACCGGAGCCGCTATTAAAAAGTGCAATTCCGCTAGCTGTCGTCGGGCCCAATACCTTCACCCCTTTAGAATAATCGACCACAAAATAACTCAAATTGCTTAAGCTTCCTAAGGTGGCTTGTCCATTTGTAGAGCCGTCAATGGCAAGTAAATCGGGACTTGCCCCAGTCATCATCGATTCTGCCTGAATATTTTGGCCTCGTAAAACAACGCCATTAAATCCAATTGTGACAGGGCCTGTAATGGTGATGTTGCCCGGAGAGTCTGGACCAGGTGCGTTGAGATTTTGACCTCCAAATATTAAAGTGGGAAGAACTTGGCCTCCTCCATTTTCCCCTGCACCTCCTGTTGCGAAGATGGGGCCTCTTAAATTCAACCCTGCAGAGGTTGTGATCTCAACATTCCCTCCTGCACCACCTGCAAAAGTGGATCCTGGAAAAGCAGGCGTTCCTCCGGCATATAGCCCGATCAAATTCACAGAATTACCGATCAAGGTCACGTCCCCTCCGTTAAATCCAGGTCCAGAAAATGTCGTTCTAGCTCCTGTCGTATTAATGACCGATTTGTAATAGGGCCTTGTGGGAAGGGAATAAGAAAGAACCGGCGCTGGGAATCCTCCGACGTTGGTGAGGTAGTAGAAGTTGATGTTTCCGGTGGTGTTGATATAAACAGCACCCCCATTTTGAGGAGAGGCCCTTGTAATAAAAGGAACACCCGTTGTAATGATCGATCCTTCAAATAAACTATCGCCAGTTCCGGTAAGTTGGGTAAAAGAACGGGACCGAATAAAGTTGGGAGGAATACCGCTTGAAAGTGCCTGCGGAGAGACAAAAAGATGAACATTATCTGCCGCTTGAATTAACACATCTCCGAGAGGATTTAGCCCGGCAGTACCATGGAAAAGAATATCTCCCGCAGCACTTAAAGTCAAATTTTGCTGCGCGCTAGGTGTTGAAGCGGTAATGCTACTATTAAAAGTAATCCCTCCCGTGTCGGATAAGATGGAAGTATCGGTTTGCATAGCAAGAGCTGCTCCTATTGCGATATTTCCTGTTGCATGAAGGGTACATGTCGGAGAAAGTGAAGCTGATCCGGTGAGCAGACTGCCACTATTAGACGGTGTTGTGACGGTGATTGATCCAACAGAAGTTGTATTTCCGATAGATCCTTGACAGATGACAGAAGAGGTTGCGTTCAGATTTAGAGCCCAGGGTCCGTTGACATCGAAATTTGTCGTGATATTCGAAGCGGCGAACGTGGTGTCTCCCGTGAGTGTTATGGGTGTTGAGAAGACAAGAGTTCCGCTATTGATGTTTCCATTGGTTGTCATCATCCCGCGCACAGTCGGGCTTTCCGTCGTATTAAAAATTAACGTCACATTGGCGTTGGTTGTATTGATATTGGCGGGAGTCGAGGGAGTTCCCAAAGCAATGAAGCACGTTCCTGGAGTATGTCCTGAGGAATTATTGGCAGCAAAGATGACCGTGGAGCCAGCACTGGCGGCATTAATCGTTGCAGGATCGATCGTGTAGCTATTATTAGAGCCATCATTTAAATCGGCCAAAGTAGCGGTGCCTCCGACTGCAATTTGGATGGAATAAGGGTCGACCTTCCACACTCCAGCCTTTCCCATCGGAGCGTCTAACTGACATCTCGTCGTCAATCCTTGGAACAGATTGCCGCTTGAGGTCTCAATCATTCCTGCATCGCCGCCCTTTTTTCCACCTCTGACGCTATAGAGTCCATTGGCTTTGCACCGATCATCTGCCCACTGAATGATCGTTCCTCCATTTCCTTCGATGGTCGCATCGGCAAGAAGAACGCTTCCTTGATCGACATCGGTTTCTAATGCTGCGGGAGAGAGTCCTTTGCCGCCAGGGCCTCCGCCAATGTAGATGGTTCCTCCTCCCTGGGTGCCGGAAGCATCGATTGTTGGACTGCGCAGATGGATGGTCTCTCCTTGAACAATGACATTGCCTCCAACTCCGTCCTGGGAGACATCCAGGGTGCCGGTAAGATGCACTTTTGATCCTTTTTCGCCTTTAAAATGTATCGAATCAGACTTGGAAACGCCGGCATGATAAATCAAAAAAGATTCAGCTGTGCCCGATGCCAAAAATGGCTGATCGTCGGGAAGATGGTTTTTTTCACATTTGATAAAGAGGTGGTCTCCTTCTTTGCCTAAATAGACCTGGTTACCAACGGCATAAAGAATCGATTTCGCATCGATCGATCCCTGCTTCAGAACTTGAACTCCGATGAGTTTGACATTTTGGGCCGAAATTTGCCCTAAAACCTCGATATTGCCTTTTATCGAAGTGAAATGGTCGATTCCTTTGAGGAAGTCTTGATCGCTTAAGTGGGCTGCTGCGACGATAAGAGACCCGACGTTGACTGTCGAAAGGGGGCCAAAAACAACTCCGGCTGGGTTGAGGAGATAGACGATCCCATTGGAGCTGAGTCTTCCCTCAATGTGACTTGGACGAGAGCTATCAATCCGATTTAACACGCGGTGAGTATCTTGCTGCATTTGAAACCGGACGGATTCATCTTTTTGAATATCGAAGCTGCGAAAATTCAAGATCGCCTGATCTGAAGCATGAATGACAAGCTTGCTTTCATGCTGCTCTAGTGTCGCATTTCCATGGGCAACAGAGTCGAGCTGGGGTTGCCCTAGCAAGGGAGCAGAAAACAGAAGAAGTGATGAGAGTTTTTTCAAATTTCCGTGCTCCTTAGTACATTAAAACAGCAGTAAAATACGATTCTTTATTTCCATGATGAATGCCATTGGCTGATTTTAAAGCCACGCCCCAATCGTATTTTAAAACGAGGTTGCTCCAGAGAACAAAGTCGGCTCCAAAGCCAAGCCCTTCAACAACGTAATTTTTCTCACCTTTAACACGGTGGTTATTTGTTGTCTTTCCAAGGTCATAAAAGGCTCTCAAGATAAAATCCCAATCGGCCCTGCCTTTGGGCTGAGCGGGAGCCCATCGGAATTCTTTTTTAAATAATTTCTTCTTAGAGCGTGGATTGGGTTTAAGCAGCTGAGGAATATGCAGCCGGTATTCAGCAGAAGCCATGTATAAATTATCACCTGCAACTGTCGATTGAGGATACCCTCTGACGGTACTTACCCCGCCAAGAACTCCTTCTAATTCAGGGATCAGCCGGAAATTAAACGCATTCTGCAGCTGTCCCAAAATCACAAATTCATTGGCCATCCGTTTAACGGTTTCATAGACGACTGGTTCTAGATAGAAGCTCCAGTATAGGTTCCCTTGAATAAAGGCCCAGTTGCCGCTGATGTTTTTTCTGCCTAGCGCATCGAGTCTTT
>DASUCX010000199.1:0-3764 GCA_036275855.1 Rhabdochlamydiaceae bacterium | reverse complement strand
AAGGCTTGTTCGCCAAGATCTTCTCGTCTTCCATCGCGGTCGTCGAGAGGAAATGTTTTACGGATGAGAGAGAGAACTTCGTTTTTCGTCTCTCCTTTGTAGTTTTTCAGGATTTCCTCTTTTTGCTCGAAGGGAGCATCGCGGCTGGCGAGGGTATAAACAGCTTGCCGGGGCATTTCATCGAGCTTGAGGTGGAGCGACTGGGGAAGTTGAAGATAGAATTCGTAATATTGTAAGAAATTATAAGGAGTTTGCCGGTTGCCGTAGGTGTTGATGAGCCAGGCAGAAAATGCGCCGTCGCGGTATTTTTTTAAGATCTCTTGAGCTTTCTGAATCCGTTCGCCATGGAGGATGGCGGCTTGGTTGTTAATGGCCTTAATCTCCGAGGTGAGGCCAGAAAGAGTCGTTAGATCGGTAGTGACGGAATAATTCGCATCGCTTTTGTAGTCATTTAAAAGAGCTTCTAAATCTTGTTTCTCTTGAGGAGTGAGAGGACTGACTTTGAAAACTCCGGCGAAACTCGAGAGATTTCCTTTTGAGGAGATCTCAGCCAGCTCGTTCATCTTGGAGAATTTTTGTCTAAGACGACTAAAAAGAAGATCGTTTACCTTGGACATGCTGAAGCTCCTTTCGTGCGTAGACGTTTTAAAAACTCTTTGGCTAACGATGTATAATCTTCCGCGGCGCGAGAGGTGGGAGCGGTATCAAAAATCGATTTTCCGAAAATTGTGGCTTCGGAGATGGAGATATCGCGGCGTACCTTAGATTTGAGGATTTTTCCGGGGAATGTTTCTTCGATAACATCGAGGAAGGCGGTATTGCTCTTGCCACGGGGATTCCAGAATGAAAGAATCACGCCGAGGACATTCAGAGCATGCCGCTGGGAAATGCTCGTCATAAATTGCGATAGCCTTTGGAGTCCTTTGACGCTATAAAATTCAGGTGTTGCAGCGACAAGCGCGTATTCGGAGGCAATGAGCGCCGATTCTGTAAGCCAGCATAGGGAAGGCGGCGTATCGATCAAAATGGTGTCGTACCGATCGAGAATCGGTTTCAAGAGTTCGCGGAGCCGTTCGTGAGAATAGCGGTCGGCAGCGAGCGCTTCTGTCACTTCGACGCGCTCGAGCCATGTATCTGCAGGAATCAGCCCTAGGTTGGAGTGCGATGTCGGAAGGATCACATCGTCGATCTTTTTTTTGCCTTGAAGCACAGAAGCTAAGCTGTCTTGCGCATCGGGATCGTAGCCAAGGCCGGTCGTGAGATTTGCCTGGGCGTCAAAATCGATGAGGAGCACTTTTTGTTTATGAAACTTGGCGAGGGCAGCTCCCAAGTTCAATGAGGTGGATGTTTTTGCAGTTCCGCCTTTGAAGCTACTGACTGTGATCGTTGGCATGAACCTATTCCTTTTCAAGAGATTTAGTTTCCATCTCTTTTTGAAGGGATTGCAAGAACGACTCAAGGCCGATTTCACCATGAACGACGTTATCGCGGGTGCGCACGCTAATGGTTTTGTTCTCCAGCTCTTTGTCACCGACGGTGAGCATATAGTTGATCTGGAGCAGCTGTGCATTCCGGATTTTTTTGTTCACGGACTCATTGGAGTCATCGACATCGCAGATCAATCCTGCTTTCTTAATTTCCTTCATCAGATGATGGGCGTACTCGCTATGACGGTCTGCCACGGTGATCACACGAATGGGGAGTGGACTGATCCATAAGGGGAATTTTCCGGCAAAATGTTCAATCAAAATGCCGAAAAACCGCTCGATCGATCCAAAAATCGCACGATGCAGCATGACAGGACGTTTTAGCACTCCGTCCTTATCCATATATTCGAGCTTGAATTTTTCTGGAAGTGCCATATCAAGCTGGACAGTGCCGCACTGCCAAGATCTTCCTAACGCATCTTGGATGTGGATATCGATCTTCGGTCCATAAAAAGCGCCATCGCCTTCATTGATCCGGAACGGCTGGCCCCATTCTTCGAGAGCATCTTTGAGGCCGGCTGTTGCGATGGCCCAGTCTTCGTCAGTGCCAATGCTTTTTTCTGGTCGGGTGGAAAGTTCTAGGCGGTAAGAGAGCCCAAAGGTGTCATAAACTTCCTCGGTAAAGCCTAAAATGCCTAGGATTTCTGATTTAATATCGGAAGGCTGCATAAAGAGGTGGGCATCGTCTTGGTGGAAGCTGCGTACACGCATGAGTCCTGAAAGAGCGCCCGAGGCTTCATAACGGTGGACGTGGCCAATTTCAGCTACCCGCAGTGGAAGCTCACGGTAGCTGTGGCTATGAGATTTGTAAAAGAGCATGCAGCCGGGACAGTTCATCGGTTTGATTGCAAAGGCTCTTTTTTCAATTTCAAAGCTGTACATGTTGTCACGGTAATGGTCCCAGTGGCCGGAGGTCTGCCAAAGCTCTTGGCCGCAAAGCAGCGGAGTTTTGATCTCGATGTAGCCCGATTTTTGGAGCATCGAGCGGAGGAATTCCACGAGCCGGTTCCAAATGACCATGCCCTTAGGATGAATGAAGGGGATCCCCGGCGCTTCTTCTTTGAGGGAAAAAAGATCGAGCTTCGGACCTAAAATTTTGTGGTCCCGTTTTTTTGCCTCTTCCAATAAAGTGAGATACTCTTTTAAGAGCTTTCGATCGGGGAAGGAAGTCGCATAGACTCGAGTGATCATTTCGCGGTTGGGGTCCCCTTTCCAATAGGCGCCAGAAGTCTTTAATACTTTAAACGCTTTGATTTTGCCGAGATTGTTTAAATGAGGTCCACGGCAGAGGTCAAAAAATTCTCCTTGCTCATATCCGGTGATAGGGCCTTCTTCAAACCCTTCGATCAGCTCGACCTTATAAGGGTTCGATTTGAAGCGCGCGATTGCCTCTTGCTTGTTTTTAAAGAGATGCCGTTTGACTTGATAATTTTCATCGATAATTTTACGCACTTCTTCTTCAATGCGCGGGAAGTCCTCATCAGAGATGGTGACACCCGCAAAATCGTAGTAAAAACCGTTTTCAATCGGTGGGCCGATAGTAGGTTTTGCATTGGGGAAAAGGCGGAGGATGGCTTGAGCCAAAACGTGGGCAGAGGTGTGCCAGAAAACTTCTTTTCCGTTGGGCTGATCAAAAGAGATAAAATGAATTTTATCTCCCTCCTTCAAAGGATGTTGAAGATCGTAGAGAGTGCCATTGATTTCAACAGCAAGGGCCTGATCCGGGCCTCTGAGATTCATTTTGTCGGCGAGTTCTTTTGCAGAGCAGGCCTCAGCCAGCTCCATCCATTGACCATTGAGTTGTATTTTCATAAAATGTCAGTATAATCCAATGTCAGAAAAAACCGAAGAAATTCCTCTTAAGACCGAGTGGCTTCTTTTTGCGTCTCAAGCAATGGACCGCAGCGGGATCCAAGATTCTTTTTGTTTCCGTGCGGTTGCTTTAGCACGGGTGCTGGCTCATAGGCTCGTGGATGAAAAAGGGAATTTGCGCCCTTTTTCGAAGGCTTTGCCACATTTTTATACTCCATCAGGAACATCCGATGGAGCGATTTGGGATCACCAATCAAAATTTTTAAAGCGATGGGATAGCGACGCAGGATTTGTCAAAAAATTTCGTAAATTCTCTCTTCCTCTGTTCCATAAAAAAGCAGAAGGGATGGTTCGGGCGACCCTTATGCTTTCTCCAACGATACAACTCACAGATGCCGATGTGCGTAGAGCCGCCATTTGCGCCTGCCTGACTCCCCTGCGCCAAAGCGTCGGTTCGTGTTTTGC
>DASUCX010000198.1:0-2358 GCA_036275855.1 Rhabdochlamydiaceae bacterium | reverse complement strand
CATCCAAATCAATTTCGAGAACTGTCCGATGAATTTGTTGTGAGAGTAAGTGATCAATCTGTTCAAATTGGAACATGCGTGCTCCTTTCAACAATACCGTTTCCTCCCGAAAATGGACCTGGTGAAAATTGCTTAGAAAATTTTCTGTTGAAGGAAAGAATAAGGTCTCTGTATTTGTCAATTGGTTAAACACTTCTCTATTCGCACTGATTCTTTCTCCTATTGCAATGAGGCGATTTATTTTTTTCTGTTGAAGAAGGCGGGCTACATCCTGGTATAATGTTTTTTCTTCCTTTCCACTTTGAAGTATATCCGATAAAATGACCGTGTGCTTTTTATGAACCTGTTGTTGCGATAAAAAATCGAGCGCCATTCTCAAGGAGCTAAGATCAACACTATAGCTGTCATTGATCACTGTGCAATGATTGATCCCATTTTTCAATTCGAGTCGCATGGAAAGCGGCGACAGTCGATTGAGCTTTCCTTGAATGGCATCGGGTTTAATACCGAGACAAATCAGGCAACAAATGCAGCTGATCGAATTTTCTATTCCCGCTTCGTCTGTAAACGAAACTGTGAATCTATATTCCGATTTGTCAATTTGAGCATGGATAAGAGTAGAATCCTCATTCTTTTGGACAGATAACAAGCGAAAACTGGCATCCTGGGATTTTCCCCATGTAAATAATTTTCTTTCTAAATTTTTATCGTTCTCCTGGAGGGAAGCTGGAAGGTTTTTAACAGCTGCAACTACATCCGGGTCATCCCCGGAATATATGATAGTTCCGGAATTCTTGAACAAAACGAGCTTCTCACTTATCTTTTGCTTCCTGCTTTCAAATCCTTCGTTATGTGCATCCCCGATATTCGTCAGGATTCCAATCGTGGGCCGGATGATTGTTTCCAATTTTCTCATTTCATCTACCTGGGAAATGCCGGCTTCAAAAATGCCTAAATCATGCTTTTCATTGATCTGCCAAACGCTGAGAGGAACACCTATTTGAGAGTTATAGCTTTTTGGGCTCCTTACAATATTGAACTGATCTTCCACCAATTGGTTCAACCATTCTTTTACAATGGTTTTTCCGTTGCTACCGGTGATGCCTATCACCGGCAGGGCAAATTGCCCTCGGTGAAAAGAAGTCAATTGCTGCAATGCCAATAAAGTATCTGAAACAAGAATAAAATTCGATTGTGGGAAGTCGCTATATCGTATTTCTTCATAGACGACAAAATTTCGAACCCCTCTTTCATACAATTCGCGGATATATTGGTGTCCGTTTCTCCTGGGGCCAGGCAGGGCAAAGAAAATCGTATTCTCCGGAAAGATGAGTTTTCGACTATCCAACAACAAATGCTCCACGGAATCGTCGTGATGCAATTGCGCAAGATGTCCCATCACAATGTTTGCAATATGTTTGATCGAGTACACCATGACGAAAAGGATCAGACGATCGTATTCTTGTTACTTCCCCTGATCATTGAATATATGATGGAAGTGGCAATACAAGCGAGAATTACCATCAAGGACACCAACACCGGAATACGGACGTCGAAATACTCAACAAGCATTTTCAGTCCAATAAAAATTAAAACGACGGCGATCCCCTGTTGGAGGTAACCGAATTTGTTGACGGCACCTTGCAGGAGGAAAAACAAAGAACGCAATCCCAGCACAGCAAATATATATCCGATAGCTGTGACCCTTACGGATCGCGATCTCGTCAATGCCAATCACCTGCGGTGAAGGCCTGCCAGCACGCTTGAGCTGCGCTTCCATGTACTGCTGCTCCAGCGCCTTCACCGTGTGCCAGTCCAGCTTCAATTCCGCCGCCACGTCCTTGATCGTCGCCGATCGGCAGCGACGACCGACATAATAGGCAAAGCGCTTGGTGTAGAGCGGGTTGTCCGCCAGAAAGTCGAGCCGCTCGCGCTTCACCGTGCCACAGTGACGGCAGTCAAGGCGCCGCACCTCCAATTCCAGAAAAATCCGTGTGTCGCCACACGACAAATCGCGCACACGCCGCAGCTTGCGATCGTACCAGCCCATCTGCACGCGACCGCAACAGCCGCAAGCCGTTTTTTTGAACGCCGATTGAGCCTGATCACCCGCGCTTTCGGATCACCGAAAACGCCGCATACCGTCTGTGCCGGCCGAAAACCCGGAAAGCAATACGAATCCAAAAGTCGCAGAGCTCGCTTCGCCGTTCTTGTCATCCATCTCGGATGCCAGATCGAAGCCCACACCGAAATCCAAAATCGCTAACAAATGCACAGCTTTCTTGGGCCTTCATACCCTAACTTCGCCCACTCGATTCCGCGAAGACCCTATTTTATATTTGCATGGCAGTGGGCCGA
>DASUCX010000197.1:0-6948 GCA_036275855.1 Rhabdochlamydiaceae bacterium | reverse complement strand
AACTATTGTGTTGAATTTTCTTAATACTAACTCTCAAAACGGATGCGGATGGGGACTCTTCCCTACTGAAGAGAGCCGCCTCCGTAATACCGAAGGCGTAAGGAGAAAACTGCTGCTTTCCGATCATTCGTATAACCCACACTCTGCCTATTTTTTAATGGGAGCTCACGCCTCTTCTCTGATACAGGAAAAGGCTTTTGATCAAACCTTTGTAAACATACGTTCAGTCCGCGTGTTTTATCGCAAGAATTTCATTGCACCCGAGAAGGTCACTCCCTTCATCATGAAAACGGCGATGATCACCACAGATGGAGATACCAATATGGTCCTTCCTGATGGAACTACACGCAATATAGCCTCCTCTGATCAATCACTCTATTTAAGCGATGAGGAAAGAGTGTTGAAAAGAGCTGGGATGGTCAAAGCTGGCACGATTACGTTGACTGCGCAAGGAGGGTATAATAGCCCCCGAAAACCTTTAAACACGCCGATCTCTGTGTATGTGATCACCACAACGGCCCCTCAATTTGAAAAGTATGGCTTTGAAGCTAGGGATTTTCTAGTTACAAAAAATGGGCCTACAGGGATGACGGCCGCATCCGAAGAATACCACGGTAGTAAAAACAGGCCGACCTTTAATGCTTTGTCTCAAGCGTGGCAACAAATTCGAGAGAAAAATTTGCCTCTGAAAGCTGAAGGAAAGCCCTTTCCATCTGAAAGAATCTTAAAAGAGACTCACCCAGGGTCCATCAATGCCGATGTTGTCCTTTTAATCAACGGCGATTTTTTCCTACGAAAAGTGCTCCAAAATGCACTTAAAATTTATTTAACAAAGCTAGTCATCCCGGCCATGCGTCTCATGGTTACATCTACCATTCCTTCCTATATCAAAGCGACTCCTTTCGGAACGGATTTCTTTGCCTCTTTAGGAATGGGAAGCACTTTTCAAACCTCACTCAAACCGTATGTTTTGGATGCCTTGATCAAAACTTACGTCGAATTGCTGTCTGAAGGCGAATTTTGCCCTCAAGCAACAACTCTCGAATTTGCCTTCTGTGGGGAAAAAGCACCGGATGTTTTATTAAAAGCTGCGACAAAGGCTAAAGTCCACATCGTTTGGCATCCATCACGCGATTTGTGTGATTTTTCTCCTGTCCTGTCCACAAATAACGAGCTGATCGATCCAATGAGGTACCAGAGAGTCTTGTTCGACGCAAGTAATGTATTTTCCTTCGATGGAAACGAACCCGAATCCAACAGCCTGACGTCAATGCTGGCGAACAACTCTGATCTCCGGCTCGTTTTCAACTGGCATTTTAACTACCTTTTACTCGATTCCCAGAATCATATCCCTTTAAGCTGAGCATTATACAACAACCATAGGAACTAAACAACAGCTGTCCAAGGGCCTACCCCGCTCTTAAGAATAGCGAGGTAGGTCCTTGGACAAGTAAAAATTTAGTTTGAAAACAATCTCTTATATGACCTCTGCCCCATTTGCTCCTTGATGTTATTTTCAATGATTTGCTATCTTTTTTAACATTACTTATTTGTAAGCGCACTTCATTTTACCTCTGTCACTCAAAAGCGGGGTTAAAGAAATTGCTTACAAGAGAACGAATCTGGGATTACGGTCCCATAGAAGGAGAAATTGGTTTATAATGTCCAAAAAACACGATTGGAACTCAAGCAACATCATTGATGATGTCGATTATCATGAGGAAGATGCACAAGCGTTTAGAAAATTGCTCGGTGCGAAAGAACAAGGCGAAGGCGGAGATTCTCAATCTTCTCTAAGTTCTGGCTATGTGCTCAAAGGGCGCATTGTTGAAATTACAAAAGACTTCATTGTGATCGATGTCGGTTTGAAGTCAGAAGGTCTTGTCCCCATCAGCGAATTTACAGATCTTTCGGAAATCGCTTTAGGCAACGAAGTCGAAGCTTTCCTCGATCAGACCGAAGGGGAAGATGGACAGATCGTCTTATCGCGGGATAAAGCGCGCCGTCTCCGTCAATGGGAAAATATCGTTCATCATTGCACAGAGGGTTCGATTGTCACCGGTAAAGTGATGCGCAAAGTCAAAGGCGGCCTCATGGTCGATATCGGTGTTGAGGCGTTCTTACCCGGCTCTCAAATCGATAACAAGCGTATTAAGAACCTCGATGAATACCTCGATAAAACCTACGACTTTAAAATTCTCAAAATCAATACAGACCGTAAGAACATCGTTGTTTCCCGCCGCGAGCTCTTAGAAGAAGAGCGCATGTCGAAAAAGGTTGAAATGCTCGAGAACTTCCATGAAGGTGAAATCCGCCATGGGATCGTGAAGAACATCACCGATTTTGGCGTCTTCTTGGACGTCGACGGAGTCGATGGACTGCTCCATATCACCGATATGACGTGGAAGCGAATCAAGCATCCTTCTGAGATGGTCGCTCTCGGCGATAGGCTGGAGGTGATTATCCTCCATGTCGACAAAGAAAAAGGGCGTGTGGCTCTCGGAATGAAACAAAAAGAGACCAATCCATGGGAGGAGATCGAGAAAAAATATCCCCCAGGCACACATGTTAAAGGAAAAATTGTCAGCCTTGTTCCTTATGGCGCCTTCATGGAGATCGAATCGGGCATCGAAGGTCTGATCCACGTCTCTGAAATGTCATGGACTAAGACAATCAACGACCCTAGCGAAATGTTGAAAAAAGGCGATGAAGTCGAAGCGATCGTTCTCTCCGTCCAAAAAGACGAAGGGAAGATCTCTCTCGGCATGAAACAACTTGAGAAAAATCCATGGGACGAAGTTGAAAAGAAATACCCTATTGGTAACAGCGTCACAGCGGAAATCCGCAACCTAACCAATTACGGAGCTTTCGTTGAACTCGAGCCCGGCATTGACGGATTAATCCATATCTCCGATTTAAGCTGGATAAAAAAAGTTTCCCACCCTTCGGAAGTCTTCAAAAAAGGAGACAAAGTCGATGCAGTGGTGCTTTCCGTTGATAAAGAGAACAAAAAGATCACGCTCGGCGTCAAACAACTCAGTGAAAACCCTTGGGAAAACACTGAGAAAATGATGCCCGTCGGCTCTTTGGTGAAAGGTATCGTGACAAAGATCACCGCCTTCGGCGCGTTTGTTGAACTCTCAAGCGGCCTTGAAGGGCTTATCCACGTCACAGAACTTTCCGACAAGCCGTTTGGAAAAGTTGAAGAAGTAATCTCCAAAGGCCAAGAAGTCACCGCTAAAGTGATTAAATTAGATCCGGAGCACAAGAAAATTTCTCTCTCTATTAAAGAATATTTGGTTGAGAAGAACAAAGAAAATCACGACGATATTCTCATTGGAGAGAAAAAGAAGCGTGCCCCGAAGAAGAAAAAAGAAAAGGCCGCTGAAGAAGGCAGCGCCTAAAAAGCTGCTTTCTTCAATTAAAACTCATAATAACCTGAGTTTTGGGTTCAGTTTATAGAGGATTGTTGCAGATTTCGAGGCAATTTTTGTAAATTTTGGCACGTTCAATAGCTGAAAGCACCTATGGACGTGCCAAAATTTGCAAAAATTGACCGAAAGGTGCGGCAAGGCTCTATGAAATGAACTCAAAACTCAGGTTAATAACCTCAGAAACCTGGGTTTTAGTACAGCTTCCTACATAAAAAGGTATTGAACAATGAATAAAGACCTCCTTGCGATCTTTGAGTACTTAGAACGCGAAAAAGGCATCAAACGCGAAGTGATTATTTCCGCCGTGGAAGAATCGCTCCTTGCTGCTGCGCGCAAAAGCATCAAAGGTCTCCTCAACATCAGCGTCCGTGTCGACCCTAAAACCGGCGACATCGAAGTCACTGCTCAGAAAGAAGTTGTCGAAAAGGTGACGATCCCCGAAGAAGAGATGACCCTCGAGGAGGCACGCCTCCTCAATCCCGACGCGGAACTCGGTCAGTGGATCGATATTCCTTGCACCCCGCAAGATTTTGGCCGTATCGCCGCACAAACTGCACGCCAAGTAATCTCGCAAAAACTCCGCTCGGCTGAACGAGATGTGATCTATGAAGAATACCGTCATCGCGTCAATGAACTCATTTCTGGTAGCGTTAAACGGGTGATACGCGGTGCAACGCTGATCGTTGACCTCGGAAAAGTCGAAGGCATCATGCCCGATAGATTCTATCCCAAAGTTGAAAAATACAACATCGGTGACCGCGTCCAAGCACTTCTCTTTGAAGTCCGCGATACAGAAAACGGCGGAGCAGAAGTCATCTTGAGCCGTAGCCACCCTGAATTCGTCCGCCAACTCTTCCTCCAAGAAGTGCCCGAACTCCAGGACGGCACGATCATCATTGAGAAAATTGTCCGCGATCCAGGCTACCGGACCAAACTCGCCGTTAAATCGTCGGATTCAAAAGTCGACCCTGTTGGCGCTTGTGTCGGCGTCCGCGGAACACGTGTGAAAAATATCATCCGGGAACTCAATAACGAAAAAATCGACATTATCCCTTATACCGATGATGCTATTCAGCTCCTCATGAATGCGCTCTCTCCAATCGAGATCCGCAAAATCGATGTCAACGAAGACCATTCCGTTGTCACGATTGTTGTCGATGACGAAAGCTATCCGGCCGTTCTCGGAAAGCGCGGCATGAATGCCCGCCTCAACGGCGAACTGATCGGCGCAGAGCTCCAAGTTCAGAAGATGAGCGACTACCAACAAATCGCTGCGATCCAAAGACAACAGCTCGCCTTGGCAGAAGATCCTACGCTCGATGAAAAACTCCACCTCGATGGCATGAGCTCCTTCATCACCGCCAGCTTGATTGCTGCGAATTACGACACTCCACGCAAAGTCCTCCAGGCAACTCCTGAAGAACTCGCGAAAATCCCGGAGATCAGCCTCGAGATCGCAAACAAGGTTCTAAACGAGATTTGCAAGAAAAAAGGATTAAAAGTTGGCTAAAAATCTCAAGTTAACAGTTAAAAATGCGCAGCTGGCTGAAGCTTTAAAGAAATTTAAAAAGCCGGAGGAGCCTAAAGAAGAAATTCCAAAGGCACCCCCAAAAGTATCCAAAGAAACATCGAAGGCTCCACCTAAGCCGAAAGCGAAACCTCCTGTTGAAGAAAAAAAAGAGGAGGCTGTTACTGCTCCTGCTGCTCCTCCGGAACCTCCTGCTCAAAAATCTGCTCCTCGAGAAATCATCGAAGAACCACCAGAAGCTTTTGCTCCAGAAAATCTTCAAGAAAAACCCACTGAAAGACCCCCTGAAAGACCGTTAGGGCCTCGACTCGAACGGCCTGCCTATAAACCATCTGGATATCGTCCTGGAAGTTCTGGCGTATCTGGAGGATCATCTCGTCCCTTTTCTACCGGCCCGCGTCCGGCGTTCCAACCAAGACAGGCAGGAGCTCCTCAACCCGGCGGCTACCAAAGCAGCACCGGTTATCGTCCTAAACCAACTAGCGGAACGGGCGTCCCTGAAGGATATAAACCCAGAGCTCCTGGCTCACCTCCTTACCAACCTGGAGGATCAGGAGGATCTGGCGGATACAAACCAAGAACTCCCGGCTCAGCTCCCGGCGGCGGATATAGACCCTATACGCCAAGACCTGGTGGAGGACCTCCTGGAAGCTCGGGAGGATTTGGCCGGCGTCCTCTGCCTCCGATGGACACACGCCCTAGCGTCAAACCCTCCTCTCGCGAACATGCGCCTTCAAAAACGCGCGAAGATGAAGCCGCAAGGAAATTCAAAGACGTTAAAGACATCAAAGCGCACAAAAAACCTGAAGTCTACCGCGCTTTTGACTCCCGCGATAAACAAGGGCTCCGCGATGAGAACGATGAAGGGTGGCGTCCGCGCAAAGGCCGCGGCCATAAACGGGCCATTTCGACTGGAGAAGAACTTGTCGTCCGTCCTAAAACGTTAAAAATCCGCGTCCCCATTACGATTAAAGACCTCGCTGTCGAGATGAAATTGAAAGCGTCTCAGCTCATTTCAAACCTCTTCATGAAAGGCGTTGTTCTGACGTTGAACGACTTAATCGATGATGAGACAACCATCCAGCTTCTGGGGCACGATTTTGATTGCGAAATCTCCATCGATACCAGCGAAGAAAAGCGGCTCAAAATCACCGATAAGACCATCAAACAAGAGATTACGGAAACTCCTCCGGATCAGCTCGTCCTCCGCAGTCCTGTGGTTACCTTCATGGGCCATGTCGACCACGGTAAGACAAGCCTGATCGACACCATCCGAAAAGCCAATGTCGCCAGTGGAGAAGCCGGAGCGATCACGCAGCACATCGGAGCCTTCAAAGCTCACACCGCTGTCGGAGATATCACGATCCTCGACACTCCAGGCCATGAAGCCTTTTCTGCCATGCGCGCTCGAGGAGCCGATGTCACCGACATCGTCGTTCTCGTCGTTGCCGGAGATGAAGGCCTCCGCGCTCAAACCATGGAAGCCATTGAACAAGCCCGAACAGCCAACGTCCCGATTGTCGTCGCGATCAATAAATGCGACAAACCGAACTTCAATGTAGAAAACGTCTACCGCCAGCTCTCCGAAATCAATCTTCTTCCAGAAGCGTGGGGTGGGCAGACCATTACGATTAACTGCTCAGCTCTCACCGGGCAAGGGATCAAAGAACTTCTCGAGATGCTCGCTCTGCAAGCTGAAATCCTCGAACTCAAAGCCAACCCGGGCGCCCGCGCGAGAGGAACCGTCATCGAATCAGAGCTGCACAAAGGCCTCGGAGCCGTCACGACTGTCCTTGTTCAAAACGGAACACTCCGCATCGGTGATGCGATCGTCTTTGCCTCCCATTGGGGACGTGTCAAAACGATGCAAAACGAATTTAATAAACCGCTGACGATTGCCGGCCCTTCTTCTCCTGTGAAGCTCACAGGCCTTTCCGGTCTTCCCGAAGCCGGAAGCGATTTCATCGTTGTAAAAGATGAAAAAGA
>DASUCX010000196.1:0-16122 GCA_036275855.1 Rhabdochlamydiaceae bacterium | reverse complement strand
AGAGGATTTTTCTCCACTCTGTGCGGTCTCATCTTCCTCTGCGTCTCTGTGGTGAAGTGTTTTTTTATCTACGGCTTTATAATTAGATCCTTCTTGATTTTTCCATTTTCCCCCTCACAACTGTTTGGCTATACACCCGGATGTTACTTGAGCCACGGACTCTCCTGGAAACCACCTAACACTTTTAATTACATCCCTTGCGTATACGCAAGAGGTCTAATCATCCTGTTTCATCGATCGATCGATTTCCCGTTTGGCTTGACGGGCTTTGATGGCGGCCCGTTTGTCATAGGCTTTTTTCCCTTTTGCAACGGCGAGCCGGACTTTGACCAGTCCGTGTTTGAGATACATGCCGAGTGGAATGATGGTGAGGCCTTTTTCGTCGATGACAGATTTTAAACGGAGGAGCTCCCGTTTATGGAGAAGAAGCTTCCGCTCTCTCCGCTCTTCATGATTATAGATATTGCCGAACTTGTAAGGAGCGATCGATGAGTTTTTGAGATACGCCTGGCCAAGATGGAACACCACATACGATTCTTGGAGATTTCCGCCATGGTTGCGAAGAGATTTGATTTCAGTGCCCAAAAGAACAATGCCGGCTTCTAAAGTCTCCAAGATCTCATAGTTATGATGAGCTTTCCGATTCGAGACGAGATCTTCCATTGAGGTTATCCGAATAAAGATTGCCCAAAGACAGTGACGGTGAAACAGTCGCGGCCTTGGTAGGTGCCAACAGCGGTGATGCCAGCTTCAAAGAGCCATTCAAAAACGATGGCGCGGATCAGTGTTTTTTCTTCGGGAGAATAGTCGGGAAGGGCGTATTTCCACCCCTTGCCGCATTTTTTGAGTGTGGCTGCGGTATGCTCGGCAAATGGAACAATCACCCCTTTTTCAAACTCATCATAAAAGACCCAGCCGGTGTGAAGAACCCGCAAGATTGCTTTTTCTGCATCGTGAATGACTTTTTCTGTCGTTAAATGAGGAGGGAGCTGGACCGATTGGATTTTGTTGAGGCTGTGGCGATAGAGATAAAGAGTACGGTTTTCAATGCGCATTTCAAGCCACTGCGCGGCAGGTTCGGTCGCTTGCAATTTGTCATCGACGACTTCTGCCAGTTTTAACAGCTGGAGTTTGGTGATGAGCTGGTCAAGATACTGGGGATTAGGGGGACTTTCCTGCAGACGTGCTGCCATAATAGCATACCCTTTCGGATTCAAAGGGGTGGATTGTTTTTTCACGAGTTGAAGAATTGCGGTCAAATCTTCGATGAACGCAAAATCGTGTGAGCGAAACCGTTCAATTTTGGCTGTGTCTGTGATTGGCTCTGTTGTCGTTGCTTTTAAGAAGGTGAGATACTCGCGCCATTCATGGAAAGGCGCGACTGTTTCTTCCCAGCCGCAGCTGCTGGGCTGAAATTTTACGCAACAGACAAAGTGGAGCTCTAAAATGAGCATATTTTCTTCGAATTTTTCTCGAGAAAGCTCGTATTTTTTCATCACGTCTTTGGCAGAAAGCGTCAAAGTAGGGGAGCGGAAGAGATCTTGCGCAATGGCTGATAGAGACGGATCGCCAAAGGTAAGCTCCAAAAGGTATCTTTGGAAGATTTGCGGGGTGTGTAGATATTTTTCAACAAGAGATTCAAAAATATTATTCGACGTGCGGGGAATCGAGTACCAGATCGGGAGGAGATGGATAGGAACTTTTTTAAGAATGTTTTGGAGAAATTCCATGCCGGGGCAGAAATCGGGCGCAAACTTCTCGATTTCTGTCTCAAAATACTTTCTTGTCTCTTTATCGACGACAATCGAGTCGCCTTCGATGATGAAAAGACCCGTTTGACATAAGATTTCTAAAATCGGAACGATCTCATTTTCGGTTTTTTCGATGTTTTTGGCGATTTTACGGATGGAGGCTTTGATTGGGCTATATAAAATTTCTTCTAAGACAGCGATCTCAAACGCCGTGAAGCTTGCGAGCAAAAGCCGATTTTCGATATCTCGGCGATAATTATAATCCGAAAGAGTAATCTTATTTTTCTTGTGCTGGGTTAATTCTATCATATTTACAGGTGCAATCTACACACCTGATTGCAAGTCTAGTTGATTTTTCAATTTGAAGCAATTACCAATATATTGTATTTTTTCTGCTGAACCTATCCCGAAATTCTTAATACGGCTTTTTTAAGCCTTTTTGGATAGGTTTATTCCCGGCAAGTGAAGACAATGTTAAAAACATGGCTGAGCGCGCTGGGAATAAAACTACCAAAAAGGGTAAAAAAGCCATATTAAGAATTTCGGGATAGGTTCATGGCTAATTACAATCACCAAAGAATTGAGCAGAAATGGCAGCATCTCTGGGAAGCAAAAGAGCTGTTCCAGGTCGAGGCAGACCCTTCAAAGCCAAAGTATTACATTTTAGATATGTTCCCGTATCCTTCGGGTGCCGGCCTGCACGTCGGGCATGTGACAGGGTACACTGCGACTGACATTCTTTCCCGGTATATGCGTAATAAAGGCTATAATGTTCTCCATCCGATGGGCTGGGATAGTTTTGGCCTTCCTGCCGAACAATATGCGATCCGTACTGGCACCCATCCCGCCATTACTACAGAACAAAATATCAATACCTACCGCCGCCAGCTCAAATCGCTGGGCTTTAGCTACGACTGGAGCCGGGAGGTTGCCACCAGCGATTCCTCGTATTACAAATGGACCCAGTGGATCTTTACCAAGCTCTATGAAAAAGGGCTTGCCTATGAAGCCGAGGTTAATGTCAACTACTGTCCTGCATTGGGGACAGTCCTTGCCAACGAAGAGGTCGAAAACGGCCACTCCAAAGAAGGCGGCTATCCAGTAGAGAGAAGACCGCTCCGTCAATGGATCCTCAAGATCACAGCCTATGCTGATCAACTCATTGAAGATCTCAAACTCGTCGACTGGCCTGAATCGTTAAAACGGCTTCAAATCAATTGGATTGGCCGAAGCGAAGGCGTCAAAATCGATTTTAAAGAAGAAAAAACCGGCGAAGTGATCACCGTTTTTACCACACGGCACGACACGTCATTTGGCGTGACATTCTTAGTCCTTTCCCCCGAACATCCTCTTGTTGAGAAAATCACGACCCCTGAGCATAAAAAACAAGTCACCGCCTACCGAAAAGAAGTCGCCTCCAAAAACGACATGCAACGCACTGATCTCGCAAAAGAAAAAACCGGCATTTGGACCGGCGCCTATGCGATCAATCCTTTCAATCAAGAGCGTGTCCCCGTCTGGATTGCCGACTATGTCCTCATGACGTATGGCACCGGCGCTGTCATGGGTGTTCCGGGGCATGATGAAAGAGATTTTGCCTTTGTGAAAAAGTACAATCTCGACATCCTTCCTGTGATTGAACCGCAAGATCCTGAAGCGAAAGCTGCATTGCAGGGTGAAAAGATCTGCTACGGTGACACACAGCAAACAGATCAAGACCGGATCTTTAATAGCGGCTTTTTAGATGGGCTCACCATAGAACAAGCGAAGAAAAAAGCCGCCGATTGGCTTGTGGAAAATAAAGCAGGGGAGAGGACCGTCAACACTAAACTCCGCGACTGGCTGTTTTCCCGCCAGCGGTATTGGGGAGAGCCGTTTCCGATTCTCCATTTTGAAGACGGAAGCAAACGGATCTTAGATTTGGATGAGCTTCCTCTTTGCCCACCCGAACTGAAAGATTATAAACCTTCCGGGACCGGCGAGAGCCCTTTAGCCAAAGTCAAAGAATGGGTCGAGATCATAGATCCCAAAACCGGAAAAAAAGCTAAGCGTGAGACAAATACCATGCCGCAATGGGCAGGCTCTTGCTGGTACTACTTACGTTTCTGCGATCCGCACAACGACAAGGCTGCTTGGAACCCCCAAAAAGAAAAATACTGGATGTCCGTCGATCTTTATGTCGGGGGAGTCGAACACGCGGTTCTACACCTGCTCTACGCGCGTTTCTGGCACAAAGTCCTTTATGATTCAGGACTGGTTTCGACACCAGAGCCTTTCCAAAAACTCAGAAATCAGGGACTTTTGACCTCTCGTTCCTACCAGCTCCCTTCCGGAGTTTATATTTCCGCTGAAGAGGTTGTCGAAAAGAGTGGAAAATACTACCAAAGGGGCACGGATATCGAGCTCAAAAGCCAAATCGAGAAGATGTCCAAATCTAAACTTAACGGGATCACTCCCGATGAGATGGTCGAAGAGTTCGGGGCAGATAGTCTTAGGTTGTATGAAATGTTCATGGGGCCGTTCGATCAAGAAAAACTCTGGAACACCGATGCCGTCCAAGGCTGCCACCGGTTCCTCTGTCGGTTCTACAACCTCGTGACGTCCGATAAGATCACCGAAGAGACAACCGAAGAGGCGCTCAAGCTCGGTCACCGTGTGGCGTTTGCTGTCGAAAAAGACATCCAAAACATGGCTTTCAATACGGCTATTGCTAAAATGATGGAGTTCATAAACGACTTTTCTCCGCTGCCGAAATATCCTAAGGCCGTTTTGAAAATGGTGACACAAGCGCTCTATCCGTTCGCTCCCCACATTGCCGAGGAGGCATGGGAGCTACTCGGAGAAACAGAAAGCTTGACCTATGCTTCTTATCCCCTCATTGATCCGACCTATTTGATCGACTCTACAACCCTGTATGTCATCCAGATCAATGGCAAAGTCCGCGGCAAATGGGAGCTTCCCAAAGATAAAAGCCAAGATGAGATCATGGCCTTTGTGAAATCACAGCCTCAAATTGCCAAGCATCTTGAAGGAACGATTGAAAAGGTCATCTTTGTCCCCAATAAACTTCTCAGTTTGGTGATCCATGCTTAGGTTTTTCTACGATTTTGCTTTACTACTCTATACCCTCATCAACCTTCCCAAATTTGCATGGGAATCGATCCGCTTCCGAAAGCATCGGAAGTCGTTTTTAGAAAAACTCGGTTTTAATCTGCCGGTATTTACACTTCCCCATAACCGGCAGCGAATTTGGGTCCATTCGATTTCGATGGGTGAGACAAAAGCCGTTGCGCCCTTAGTGGAGCAAATCCGCCAGCAAATGCCCCACGCTTCCATTGTAATTTCCACCACCACAGAGACCGGACTTGCCGAAGCGAAAAGAAGCATGCCCGAGCTTGACCATTATTTTTTTCTGCCGCTTGATTTTTCCTGGACGATGCGAAAATTGACCAATCGAATCAAGCCTGATTTGTTGATCCTTGTGGAGAGCGATTTTTGGTACAACCTCATCAGTTATAACAAAAAAGTCGTTCTCGTGAATGGAAAGATTTCTGAAACCTCGCAATCACGATTTAAGTTCTTTTCATTTTTTACTAAGAGGCTCTTTTCCCGATTCGATCTTTTATGTCTTCAAAGCCAGAGGTTCGCCTCCCGCTTTGAGACTTTAGGCGTCTCTCCTTCAAAGATCGTTGTGACAGGCAATTTGAAGTTCGACCAACCATTCCCTCATCTGGATCTCGAACGATGGAGATCAGACCTTGGAATTCGCTCTTCAGATAAAATCATTACTCTCGGTTCTACTCATGATCCAGAGGAAGATCAGCTCATCTCAGCTATTGAACCGCTCTTCGATCAATTCCAAAACCTAAAAATCTTGCTTGTCCCACGCCATCCTGAAAGGTTTCCCGCCGTCGCCGCTTTGCTAGACAAAAAGAAAATTCACTATGCAAAATTCTCCGACCATCTTCCCAAGCAAGGCAATGAGCGGATTATCTTGATCGATGCCATGGGCGTCTTAAGCGCCTGTTATCGGCTTTCTGATATTGCGATTGTAGGGGGAAGTTATGTCAGTCATGTGGGAGGGCATAATATTTTTGAACCTGCTGCTCTTGGCATCCCTGTCCTGTTTGGTCCTCATATGGATACCCAAAGAGATCTCGTTGACGTCGTGGTCCATGGGGGAGCCGGCAAACAAGTTCCTCTCTCCAGCCTCACCTCTACCCTTGAACAGATGCTTAAAACACCTCCTCAAGGGATGAAAAAAGCCGGCCTTAAGCTCGCAGAAGAGGTTCAGGGAGCCACGGAACGGACCTGGAAATCACTTCAAACGTTGTTTTAAATGACCAAGTGGGATAAGATTTGCCGCAGTTTATCGCGGGGTGGAGCAGTGGTTAGCTCGTTGGGCTCATAACCCAAAGGCCGGAGGTTCGAATCCTTCCCCCGCTATTTTTTATTTTCTCTCATGGCGGTCCTCTTCACGGCGGTATAGCTCAGTTGGTTAGAGCGGAGGAATCATAATCCTTGTGTCGTTGGTTCGAATCCGACTACCGCTATTTTATTTCATAGCCTCGTGATTTGATATACTGCAGAACAGAAGGAATACCTTTATCGATACAAGTTGTAACAGTATCTTTAAAAATTTTCCAATAGCCATACTGGGCAAGAATGTGCAATAACGAAAAATCAAAAGTTCTCATCGGGTTATTTACCTCATTGAAGTATTGACGAAGACAGGAGGACAAGATTTTCTCTTTCCCTTGTTCAGCGGCTTTCTTAAAAAATGCAATATTCCAACTACAACCTGTTTCATTGAGCCAATCAACAATATCCCAATGACCTGCAAAGGCAGCAGCTTCAATTGTCTGAGCATTGACAGGACATCCTTTTGCGACTAGTTTTGTAAGCAGATCCTTTTTGCCGTTTTTAGCAACTTCAACGCTTACATCAATATCTATGATCTCCAATGAAAACCCGGTCAACCATTCAAGGATGTGGAAGTGTTTATAAACCGTGGCTGCATGATATAAGTGTCCTCTCTGATAAGGACAGTTTTTTTGGAAAAGCCATTTAAGAATCTCAATATTACCTCCAAGAACTGCTGCAGTGACGACATGTTCATGCTGCCATTCGAAACCTTGCTTCTCAACCCATTCCAAGGCTTCAATATTTCCACTCCAAGCAGCTCCAATTGCTAAGACACAATTCATATAACTTTGACCATAGCTTTTACCGCAATACCATACTGGTAATACATTCCAAATACGTCCAGATGGACTTGCTACTCTCAATTTTCCTTCTTTAATGTCGTTGAGAAGATCGACTTTGCCTTGTTTTGCTGCACAGAAATAAAGTAAAGCCTCTTCGCAAAGTAGACCTTTTCCGATCAAGTGTTTGACCAACTCCCAATGCCCACATACCGCTGCACATTGGCACACCTTATTAGCCATGGGCCATCTTGCAATGTGCATTAATTCGAGCTCTTCCCCACGGTTATGACTCGCTGCATAAATACAAGCTTTCTTATTTCCTTTCATGTCTTTAGCGATTAGCCATCGTATGATGTGCCATTGTTCTTCTTGAGCCGCCCATTTTGCAATTTCTTCAGCAAAAGCGTCTTTTTTGTGAAGATCAGAGAAAATATAGTCTAATATTTTGATTTGACCATGACAGGCCGCCTCAGTAACTATTTCGTTGTAGTTAGGATCAACAATATTCAAATTTAGCAAAAATCTTAAACTCTCTAAGTTGCCCACTTCTGCTGCAAGGTTAAGATAACTTTGACCCTTTTTTTCCAACTCATAGTCATCCATTTCTTCGAACAAAGCTTCAAGAGCTGTTAAATTCCCTGATTTTATTAGTGCATCAGTGACTGTTGGATGAATTGCTTTTCCATCCGGTGTTACATAACCATCTCCCAGCTTCGATTTCAAATCTTGAAAAAGTTTAATATGGCCATGAGAGGCAGCAGTGTTAGCGTGGCCAGAATTCGGGACAGCTCCTTTTCCCCACAACCATTCAAGAACCTCGGATTGATTCCCTTCTGCTGCTCCAATCGCTGTTTTCTCAAAACCCAAGAAACCTTGATCCCAAGCCCATTGTAAAATAGGTAAACAGCCCCTCTTAGCAGCTTCATACGAAGCTAAAGATGTCCATCTACAGTTGTAATCAACTCCCCATTTAACAAGTTCTAAATACCCCAGTTCAGCAGCTTTTTCGCAGAACTTAGATTCAGACAGGAGAAGATTAATGATCTGTTTGAAATCTCTGCAAGTGAAGGCAAGTGCGATGGAAGATACGGGATCGAGAAAAGTTGTCCAAATCAAGTTAAAAATATCCAATGTAAGGCTAATAGCACCCGTCTTGTCTGGAAATTTAAACTCTTGCGCTTGCACAGAAGGAGCGGATACAGGTTTTGTTCCCAAAGACAGATTTCCTCCAATTAGAGGAGTCTGATTTTACACCTTACAAAGCATTAATAGCTATGGTGATCCAGAACCACCTTGCCCTTAAAGACCCGGTAGATATAGGGGAAGTAAAAGAATGAGAGCGGGGCTCCCGTTAAGGTAACACCCACCATGATCCAGAGAGAAAGCTCGGAGACCGAGCTGTTCATAAAGCTCAAGGAGTTTTCAGGGGCGAGCGTCGAGAAGGCGATATAGGGGAATGTCCCGATCACAAAGAGGACCAAAAGAAACAGGATAGACAGGCAAGAATACAAAAAGGCCATCTTGTCTTTTTTTTGACGGATCATTTTAAAAATCATCAAAATAGCCCCAAAGCTTAACAGGGGGAAAATCCCGATCTCAGGGTAATCAATAAAAGGCCTGACCATGCGTGGCTCTGAAAGAAGGGTTGCTAACGTTGCCGCTAGCCATGTGATGATAAAGAAAGTCACAGAGCGGTGGGCCCATGTGCGAACTTTTTTGTGAAAAGCCCCTTCTGTTTTCATCAAAAGATAGAGGGACCCATGCATCATGAAGCAGGCAATTCCTAAAAGGGCAATGAGGAGGGGATAAGGGGCAAAAAGATCCATGATTCCTCCCACAAGAGCTCCTTGCTCATCTAAAGGCAGTCCCTGAATCAGATTTCCTAGAAATAAGCCAACCACAAAAGCCACAACGAAACTGGCCAAAAAGAAACCGATATCCCAAAATTGCGTCCATTTTTTTTGGGTGCCTTTGCTACGGAATTCAATCGAAGCCGCACGGAGCATAAAGCCAAAAATCAGGAGCATAAAAGGAGTATAGAGGTTCGGAGCTAACGTCGAAAAGGCACGGGGGAATGCAGCAAACAGCACGCCGCCCCCGATCAAGATCCAAGTTGAATTACCATCCCAGACGGGTCCGATCGCGTTGATCATCAGGCGCCGTTCTTGATCGCCTTTCGAAAACAAATGGAGACAGCCGACTCCAAGATCAAAACCATCAAGGACCGTGTACGCCACAATCGAAAACATAAAGACGGCATACATAATGAACTGCGCCAGATAAAAGGTGTCCATTAGACTTCCCTCTTATAGATGTCTCGATAGGGGAGTTGCTCTTGATCCATCTCAGGCACAGGACCGGCTTTAATTTTTCGGTTGAGCAAAACCAAGAACAAGATAAAGAACATCGTATACATGACAACAAACATGATCAAAGAGCCGATCACTTGCCCTTTCGAAATCACAGGGGAAAAGGCATCTGCTGTTTTTAAAAGCTTGTAGACAGTCCACGGTTGCCTTCCAATGCAAGAGCTATACCAGCCGGCGATATTGGCAATTTGAGGAAAAAGAACCGAAATCATCATGAACTTTAAGAAAATTGGCTTGATGTCCCACCGTTTCTTCCACCAATAGTAGCCGCCGATAAAGGCTGCAACCGTCATCGCCACCCACATGAAGATCATCAGATGGTACATCTGGAAAACAACAGGGACCTTGGCCCACTGGTCTTTAGGGAATTGATCCAGGCCAGGAACCGGAAGAGACGCATCGCGGTAAGTCATCCAGCTAAGCATACCTGGCACCGAAAGGCCGTAGACTTTTTCATTTTTAGCATCGACCCAACCGATGGCATACGCAGGAGTATACGGCTCCGTTTTGTAGACACCTTCAAAAGCAGCGAACTTTTCGGGGTTGTAGGTCGCAACTTTGCGAGCTAAATGATCGGCAGAAACCAGTTGAAGGATCGATGTCGTTAGTGTAATAGCAAGAGCGACCTTCATGCTCCGGATGGCAAAATCGCGATGTTTTTTTTTCAAAAGATAATAGGCGGCAACGCTAAGAATTAAAAAGGCTCCCGTCATCCAGCAGCCTAAGAGGACATGGGTCAGATGACTTAGGTTGGAGGGGCTTAAAAAGACCTTCCACCAATTGACGACCTCTGCAACAACAGTCCCATCTCCAAGGGTGGTAATGCGATGCCCTGCAGGTGTCTGCATCCACGAATTAAAACTCACAATCCAAATCGCACTAAAATGGGCGCCAACGCAAACAAGAATGGTCGACATGAAATGCATCTTAGGGCTGACTTTGTTCCAGCCAAAGAGAAGAATGCCTAGAAAGCCAGCTTCGATGAGAAAAGCGAACATCCCTTCCATGCCGACAAGACTTCCTGAAACATCGCTGACAAATCTCGAATAGCGGGACCAGTTAGTCCCAAGGGAGAACATCATTGGGATCCCCGTAGCGACTCCCAACGCAAAGGTCATTGCAAAAACTTTGAGCCAGAACTTGGTCAGCTTTTCCCAAAGAATGTCGCGGGTTTTTAAATACATCCCCTCCATGATCACCATGGCAAGCGCAATGCCGATGCTTAAAGGGGGGTAGATATAATGGAATGTGATCGTAAAGGCAAACTGCAAACGGGAAAGGATTTCAACATCCATATTACCGACGAGTGTAAAGCTTTTTATTCAATTCGGCAAGCTTCAAGTACTTATAATAGGCAGTCTGAGAATTATAGAGGGAGATGATAAAGCCTTCTTTTCCGCCAAAAATCCCGCGTTTGAAAATGTAGCTTTTGATGAAGGCGCTGATTCCATGGCTAGCGGCTTTCAAGAAAGACGATTTCTTTTTACCGCGGTTTTGCTCCGCAAATAGCGTGCTATATTTTTGCATCTTCGTTAAAAAGTCCGAAATCGTTCGATAAGGAGTATGCTTGATCACATGCTGCAGGGGAATCACCCGCATCTTTTCACTTAATACTTTTTCATGCACCGCATCATTGGAAAAACGGGTTTTTCTTCGGTTATAAAGCCGGATAACACGATCGGGATACCAGCCCGCACAGCACCGGATTGCTTTCCCATTGAAGTAGTTGTCCCTGAGAATGGAATAGACGGAATTGGGATCAAGAAGAAGTCCTTGGATTTCTTTCACGAGTTCGGGTGTCACAATTTCATCGCTGTCAATCGACAAGACCCAATCATTGGAAGCAATGCTGGTCGCTTCGTTATGCAAAGGCCCGAACCCGCTAGGGAGTGTACTCAAAAGATTTTGCCGTCCAGGCTGATGTAAAAGCTCCCGCGGATCCGCTATCGACAAAGGGGGTTGTATTGGATTAATACTACCCCCGTTGTCGATAGTCGAATCCCCGGGGCTTTGACACAGCCTGGACGGCAAAATCTTTTGAGTACACTCCCTAAACTGGGCATGGTGGATTTTAACATTCCGAAATTCCCCGGCGATCTCAAGAGTATCATCATCCGATCCCGTATCGAGAACAATCACTTCGGGAAACATCTGGAGCGACTGCAATGTCGCAAGCAAGGTATCTCCGCAATTCTTCGTTAAAATTGTCACGCTGATATTTTTCACAGAATTAAAATATATCAATAACGACTTTCCATGTCGAAATGAAAAGTTTGCTTTTTTAAAAATGTTTCTTTAGATTGTATCGATGCCGAAGCTATACGATCCGGTCCACCAGTTCATTTATCTCGATGACGATGAGGCCGCCCTCATCGATACGCTCCCATTTCAACGCCTCAGATATATTCGGCAAATGGGAATGGCCTATCTTGTTTATCCCGGGGCGACTCATAGCCGGTTTGAGCATTCGCTTGGGGTGATGGAACTCTCAAGCCAGATTTTTGACAGGATGGTGTCAAAGTTCCCCCAGATGCGACAAGATTATCCTTATTGGAGAAAAGTCGTTCGGCTGGCGGCTCTATGCCACGATGTCGGTCATTTACCCTTTTCACATGTTGGAGAAAAAGCACTGCTAGGGAAAGGGGGTCATGAGAACTGGACCTATACCATCATCCAAAGCCCAGCTCTAATGCCTTTATGGGACAAAATCAAAGCCGAAACAAAAAATCGAGAACTTGTCGATCATATTCTAAAACTTTCTATCGGTGAAAAGAAACTGAAAGAGATCGGCCATGCAAGCCCCTTTTCCGCATGGGACCGCGTGATGTGCGAAATCATCACAGGCGATTTCTTCGGAGCCGACCGGATCGATTATTTACTGAGAGACTCCAAGAGCTCAGGAGTTTCATACGGGCTGTTTGATTATCATCAGCTGATTGAAACGGTGCATATTTTGTCCCAAGAAGGAGATATGCAGTTGGGAATTGAAGAAAATGGGATCGAGTCGTGTGAGGCGCTCTTGCTCTCTAGACATTTTATGCATCGGCGTGTTTATCAATACGCAACAGTCAAAAGCTACAATTTCCATCTTTCCAGATTCATGGAAAAAATTGTGAAGATCTCCGACCTGCATCATTATCTCTCTTTAACCGACAACGACATTCTTATAGAATTATTTAGAGCTGCCAAAGAGCCCAAACATCCAGGCCACTTTGATGCCTTAAGCATCGTCGAAAGAAAGCACCGCTTTAAGGCAATTGCCATCTCTTCGGAAATCTCGCTGAAAGCGTTAGAGGAGTTCCAAAAGCACCATAAAATTCCTCCTGAGTCGATTGCGTGGGATTTTGTGGGCAAAACCGCATCAAAAATCGGTTTTAATTTTCCTGTTCTCTTGAAGAATCAAAAAATTGTTAATGGATCGGAGGTTTCAACTCTCTCCATACCAACAGGTTCTAGCACATGGGTTTATGTCGATTCCCGATATGAAGATTCATTTCTTGAATACTTCGAAAGATAGTATACTCCTCTCATGCAATGGAGAAAAATTAAAGACGAAATTTTACAGCTGACAAAGACGCAAAAGATCTTTATTTTTTGCGCGATGATTTGTGGATTTTGCATCACAGCTGATTACGGTATTGTTAGGCCTGTCAGCAATAGTATTTTTCTCACTCAGCACGGCACCGATTTTTTTCCCTATGTGTGGCTGGCGATCGTCCCTCTAAACTTCCTTCTCATCGAGCTCTATAACCGGTATTTGGCTAAACTCGGTGTCAAGCGGATGTTCCTAGCCATTGTTCTCTTCATTGCGTTTATCAACACGTTCTGCGCGATCACAATAACGAAGCTTCCATTCGTGGCTTTCTTTTTTTATATCTGGAAAGAAATTTATATCATGCTGCTGTTCCAGCAGCTCTGGTCTGTGGTTCATACCACAATTCACTTAAGTCAGGCCAAATTCCTTTACGGACTTATTTTTGCAGTTGGAGGATTAGGTGGCATTTTCGGAAGCATTTTACCCGGCTTTTTCGCTGCCAGCATGGGATCTCCTAATCTGATTTTTGCCACTTTACCTCTCCTGTCGATATTGAGCTATGCTTTTATCTACATGCTGCGCCGCAGCCTTTTATTCACACAAGTCCAAAAAGAAGAATCGACAGATCAAAAACAAATCCGCAACTTTATGCAGGGGGTCAGCGCGATTCGGAATTCAAAATACCTTTCCTTTATCTTGCTTATTGTGATTTTGATGCAGGTGGTCACTACGCTAATTTATTACCAGTTTAATTCGATGCTTGAAACCACGATCTCTGAACAAGACATCCGCACGGAATATTCAGGAAAAATCTTTGGAATCGCCAATTTCTTGACCGTGATCTTGCAGTTGTTCGGGTCGTTTTTACTTCTCCATTTTTTTGGCTTAAAGCGGAGCCATTTACTGCTACCGGTGATCCTTTGCTTCAATGCGCTCGGGTCGCTCGTCGTCCCGTCTTTTGCGATGATTTCTGTCGCCTTTATCACGATCAAAGCGTTTGACTTCTCGTTATTCGGGATCTTGAAAGAGATGCTTTATATCCCTCTTAAACAAGAGGAAAAGTTCCAGGCCAAGGCAATCATCGATGTTTTTGCTTATCGAAGTGCTAAAGCCGTTGCCTCAGGCCTTATTCTCCTGCTTCAGTGGTTAGGATTTGTCAAAATGATCGACTGCATGACATGGGGGTCTCTCTTCTTGCTAATCGTCTGGGCGTTTGTCGTCTATAAGATGTTCCAACTCAAAGAAGAGACTCCTGAAATCGACACCAAAATAGCAACAAAAGAGTGAAAAAAAAACTGCTCTCGGCTAAAATCTACGGAAAAAATGTTTAGCGGTCTTTCTGTCATTGCTTCACGCCATCTCCTCAATCTTTCTGCCTACCATTATGCCCCCTTATGGGTTCCAGTGGTAACGCAGATCCTCTACAGATGTGCCCGCTATAATGTCTATCGTCATTTCTTTACAGTTGACCAATTCAATACGTCTTTATCGCGGCAAAGAAACGATCAACATCGATTATTTCTCGTCCTAGAAGGAGCTCAAGCGATCACTTTTTTTGCCCTTGCCTACTTAAACCATTCTTATTTGATCCCGGCCTGTTACACAGTAGCTCATTTAATCTGGATCCATTACAGCAAAATCAATGAAAAGCTCGAGCCTAACTCTAGTCCTCCATCCTTTTTATCCATGGATGGGTCGAAGCGATTTAAGAATGCACATTAATCTTTATTGGGTTAATAGAGATATATGCCAAAGAAAAAGACGACGTCTTGTAGCCCTGAACACATTCTCAGCGATCCTCTGCTCAACAAAGGGACTGCGTTTACTTATGAAGAAAGAGACAGTTTAAAACTCAACGGTCTCCTCCCTTACCATGTTTCAACGCTTGAGCAGCAAGTCGAGCGCCGTTATCAAAATTTCAAAGCTCAAACCACCGATCTAACCAAGCATCTGTTTCTCTCAGCCCTTCACAACCGGAATGAAGTTCTCTTCTACCGTTTAGTCTCTAAGCACATCACAGAGATGCTTCCTTACATCTATACCCCCACCGTGGGAGATGTCTCTCTTCACTACAGTTATCTCTATACCGAACCGCGCGGCATCTATCTTTCTTATCCACAGCAGGGCAAGATAGAAAAGATCATAAGCAACATCTCTCGCGATGAAATCGATGTTATTGTCGTGACCGATGGCGAAAGAATTTTAGGACTCGGAGATCTAGGGACGGGGGGAATGGCCATCCCTGTCGGCAAACTCACGCTCTATACACTTTTCGGCGGCATCCATCCTGGAAAAACCCTGCCGATCATGCTCGATGTCGGAACCAATAACCCCACACTTCTCAATGATCCGCTCTACATTGGTTGGCGAGAAAAACGGATCTCCGGAAAAGAGTACGACTCTTTTATCGATCGCTTTGTCAAAGCCGTTAAAAAACGGTTCCCAAACGTTTTACTCCAATGGGAAGATTTTGGAAGAGCGCATGCCCAGCCGCTCTTAGAAAAATACCGCCATCAGATCTGCTCCTTCAACGATGACATCCAAGGCACAGCTTCAGTTGCACATGCCTCTCTCCTGACCGCTATCAAAATGAACCATACCGAGCTTCATCAGCAAAAAATCGTGATTTTTGGCGGAGGCTCTGCCGGCATGGGAATTGCCAATCATCTGCTCGGAGCAATGATCGCTACCGGCATCTCCAAAGAAAAAGCCCTTCAAGAACTCTATATCATCGACATCCATGGCCTTGTCCATCGGGCTCTTCCGGATGTTCCAGCACATCAGAAAAGTTTCGCCCGCTCTCAAGCTGAAATCTCGAAATGGAAAGTACCTAACCCATCGATGATCCCATTACTCGATGTCGTCAAACAAGTGAGGCCCACCGTCTTGATCGGAGTCTCTGCCCAACCGGGAGTTTTCAACGAAGAGGTCATCACCACGATGGCCCAGTATGTTGAGAGGCCGATTATTTTCCCTCTTTCCAACCCGACTTCCAAAAGCGAGGCTCATCCGGCTGATCTTTTGCACTGGACAAAAGGGAAAGCCATTATCGCCACCGGCAGCCCTTTTGGAGAGGTGGCCTATGGAGGGAAGAAAATTCAGATCGCCCAATGCAATAATGTCTATATCTATCCGGGAATTGGCCTTGGCGTTATCGCCTGCAAAGCCAAAGAAGTCTCTGAAACGATGTTCTATAGAGCAGCAGAGATCCTAAGCCACTACTCTCCGATGCTAAAAACCCCTCACGGAACGCTTTTTCC
>DASUCX010000195.1:0-8800 GCA_036275855.1 Rhabdochlamydiaceae bacterium | reverse complement strand
TGCCAAAAATCCTCAAAAAAGCGATGAAATATTTATTGATCAACACCCTCTCATCATTCTATTGTAGTATAAAATGTTAAAAAATTACCAGGAATTCATTCCAAAAGTTTATCTTTGTCTCAGACGGTATTCCTTTGCTATCTTTAAAAAAGATTTGATGGCTGGCGTCACCGTTGGAATTGTGGCCCTTCCGCTAGCAATGGCCTTTGCCATGGCTTCTGGTGTTGAGCCGGAAAGGGGCCTCTTTACCGCGATTATTGCCGGATTCGTCATTTCTTTTTTAGGCGGTAGCAAAGTTCAGATTGGAGGTCCGACAGGGGCCTTTGTTGTTGTCGTCTATAGTGTTGTGGAACGGCATGGCTATGATGGTCTGGTGATTGCCACCCTAATAGCAGGGATCCTTCTTCTTTTCATGGGGGTCTTTAGGTTAGGATCGCTCATCAAGTTTGTCCCACATCCGCTTATCGTCGGGTTCACAACGGGGATTGCCGTAGTTGTCTTTTCGTGTCAGATCAAAGATTTGATCGGGCTTCACATGGTCGAGGTCCCGGTTCATTTCATTGAAAAGTGGAAAGCCTATGTTCATGCGGTGCATACGTTTGATTATTTGACAGCCATCGTCGGGATTTCGACAGTGGGACTGATTCTATTGGTTAAACGGTTTTCCAAAGCAATTCCATGGGGAATTGCCAGCATTATCGTCGCAACGGCCATCTGCTGGGCCTTCCATTTGGACGTTCCGACGATTTCTACCCGGTTTGGAGAGCTTCCCCGCACGCTGCCTTCGCCTTATTTCGATTTCGATTTCTATCGCGTACTCGATGTCATGCCCGATGCGATTACGATTGCTCTTCTGGCGGGGATAGAGT
This sequence comes from Rhabdochlamydiaceae bacterium, assembly GCA_036275855.1. Lineage (GTDB taxonomy): Bacteria > Chlamydiota > Chlamydiia > Chlamydiales > Rhabdochlamydiaceae > PALSA-1444. The sequence continues at coordinate 7,931 of DASUCX010000195.1, read as the reverse complement.
CGTTGCTGTCGGCAGTCATCGCCGATGCAGCAACCGGCAGCCGTCATAAGCCCAATTGCGAACTGATTGCTCAAGGCCTGGCTAATATCGGGTCAGTCGTGTTTGGCGGGATGCCAGCGACGGCTGCTATTGCAAGGACAGCAACCAACATCAAGACCGGCGCGCAAACACCTGTTGCAGGTATGATCCATGCGGTAGTCGTTTTCCTGCTTTTATTTACTTGTTCATCCTTAGTGGGGCATATTCCACTCGCTTCCTTAGCTGCGATCCTCATTGTGGTGTCATGGAATATGAGCGAACTTCCCCACTTCTTCCGGCTCATGAAAACGTCTCGCAGCGATGTGGTGATTCTACTCACCGCTTTTTTCTTGACAGTGCTGATCGATCTGACAGTTGCTGTCGAAATTGGGATGCTACTAGCCGCTTTCTTCTTCATGAAACGGATGAGTGATGTGAAGCACGTGATCGCTCCTGATCAGAAAGATCAGGAGAAAGGGATAGAGATCTATAAAATGCGGGGCCCTTTCTTTTTTGGTGTCTGCGACCAGTTGAAAAAGATTGTTCATGATATGGATCCTCCGCCAAAGATCTTTATTTTGAGGATGAAGCATGTCCCCGTTTTAGATGCGACTGCATTGCAGACTTTTCGCGAGCTGCACGACCGGTGCGCGCTGCATAATACAAAGATCGTCCTCACGGAGGTTCAGCCTGAGCCTGCCCTGCTTTTGCAGCAATATGGTCTTGGCCAGCTTGTCGATCAAGAAGTTTTGTCTGATAAAAAACCGGCTTCTTGACGTTGTAACATGCTCAAAATAACCGGCTAATTTCATCAAAAGCGGCTAAGACGCGTCTGCTGGAGATAAAATACTTCCAATTTTTTTTAAAAAACTTCCAATTGGGAATCCAAGGGGAGAGTGTGACAACAGAGCCTTCCAACCATCCGGGTCTCCAAAGATTCATCCGTTCTTCTAGATCCGCGACAATGACAGTCGGAATCTGAAGATTGGAGGCGAGATGGCCCACCAAGGAGTCATTTCCGATCACAAAGCCGGATTGATAGACATACGCAGCTAAATCATCCAACGAAGAAAATTCTGGTACAAAGACGGGTTCGAAACCGCGCCGTTTCAGCCCGTGGGAGACCTCTTGGAATTTTTCTTTCAGCCAGTTTTTATCTTCCAAACTGCTGGTGTGATGGATCAAGACCCGTTTCCGATGTAGCCGGTGAGATAAATGCGGAGGAGGATTGATACCGTTTTCTTTCGAAGGAGTCTCCTCATCTAAAAGAGAAGCAATCGATTCAGCGATATTTACCGCCATCGGGATCTCGGGATTAAAAACGCGATCAAAAGAAGAAAGCGGTCCGTTTTTCTTAGGAATGTAGGTAGGATAAAAAATAGAAAGCCGGTCGCGGTATTTTTCTTTGAGGGCATTCACACGCTCAGTATTGTCATTTTGCGCGATAATCCATTCGTCGTTAGAAAAAATCCATTGGGTATCAAAACTCAAATGCGGGAACCAATTCTGCAACTCCTGCAATTTTGGATGGATCGTCACGACATCATGGCCTGCAGCTTGAAGTCGCTCTGCTGCGATCAGCATCAGCAGAGCATCACCGATCCCACGGCAGGGAAGGATTTTGATTTTATGGTTTAGCGTGACTGTTGTCATCTAGTACCATTCCAATCAGAACTTCTGAGAGTAAAATAATCCCTGCTGAAGAGACGGCGATTTGGAGGCCGTGTTTGACCACTTTTAACGGATCAACGACGCCCGATGCCACCAGATCTTCTACTTTTTCAGTTTGAGCGTTGAATCCCATGGTTATTGCACTGGAGAGGATTTGTTCTAAGAGGATAGAACCATCATGTCCTGCATTGATAATAATTTGACGGCAAGAGGCTTCGCAGGCTTTTAAAACAATCTGCGCGCCGGTGAGTTCGTCCCCGTGGAGCTTCAGTTTAACAGTCTTTGAGGCGCGAAGGAGGGCAATACCTCCGCCGGGCACGATTCCTTCTTCAAGAGCTGCTTTTGTTGAATTCAAGCTGTCTTCGAAAGCTTGTTTCTTTTGGCGCATTTCAGGTTCTGTTGGAGCGCCGACACGGATGACAGCAACACCGCCGGAGAGTTTGGCTTTCCTTTCTTCGATCTTTTCCTTGTCGTAAGCACTTTCGGCAGCTTTGCTTTCGGCAGTAAGTTGTTTGATGCGAGCTTTAATTTTTTCGGGATTGCCTTTTCCACCAATCAGGATCGTTTTTTCTTTAGTGATCACGATTTTCTCTGCTTCGCCAAGCACTTCGATAGTGGCTTCTTTCAAGACCATGCCGGTCTCTTCGGAGACGACAGTGGCTCCTGTCAAAACAGCGATGTCTTCGAGCATCGCTTTTCGCCGGTCGCCAAAGCCAGGGGCTTTGACTGCGCAGACTTTGAGCGTGCCGCGGAGTTTGTTGATGACAAGCGTTGAGAGGGCGTCGCCTTCGATATCATCGGCGATGATCAGTAGCTCTTGAGAGGTGCCGGCCATGCTTTGCAATAGAGGAAGGATCTCCTGGATGGAGCTAATCTTCTTATCGGTGATGACGATTTTCGCATCGTGCATTTCAACGATGAGATTTTCAGCGTTAGTGCAGAAGTATGAGCTGCTGTAGCCCCGGTCGAATTGCATTCCTTCAACGACTTCAATGAGAGTCTCAGTAGTTTTTCCTTCTTCGATCGTGATGACACCGCCTTTGCCGGCTTTTTTGATCGCGTCCGAGATGAACGTTCCTATTTCTTCGTTTCCAGAAGCAGAAACAACCGCGATGTTTTTGGTCTCTTTGTCATTTTTGATAGGGATGGAAAGGGCTGTCAGCTCATCCACAATTGCTTCGAGGGCCTTGTCCATGCCCCGTTTGAGACTGATGGGGCTTGCACCGGAGGAGATATTTTTCAAACCGTTTTGGACAAGAGAACAAAGGAGCAGTATCGTTGTCGTTGTGCCATCGCCGCATTTTTCTTTCATTTTTGCAGCAGCTTCTTTGGCCATGGAGGCGCCCATGTTGAGGTATTGGTCCTTAAGCTCGATGTTTTTGACGATGCTGTTGCCATCATTGGTGATGGTGGGGGCGCCAAAACTTGCTTGCAGGCCGACATTCCGGCCTTTAGGGCCCAGAGTGACACTGACGACAGCGGCGAGCTGCTCGATGCCCTCGCAAAGCTTTTCTCTGGCGAGTTCTTCAAAAATGAGTTCTTTCGGCGTTGTCATGTGCTCTCCTTTAAAATCTGATTTAATCCGATCAACGTGAGTTCAGGATCGACTTTGTCGATAAAATCTTCTAACTCTTTTTGCATAATGCGCGACCGGCCTCCGGTCGCAACAGTCATGACTCCGCTCGGCGTTTCCGAAGAGAGCCGAAGTTCTGCAACAATTCTCTCAATTGCTCCGAGCACTCCAAAATAGGAGCCGCTTTTTTCTTGGCCAAGCTGATCTTGTCTCAATGCTGGTCCCAATGCTGGCGATAATTCTCCGGAAGTAATCGTCGGAAAGACCGCCCCTCCGAGGTAGACGCCATGCTTGGTGACATAATCGAAACGGATCGTCGTTCCAATGTCGACAATCACACAGTCGTTCAAGGGGAAATGATACAGAGCTCCAAAGATATTGGCAATGCGATCCGGTTTCAGCAGAGGGAAGGTTTCTGCGGTGGCAAGCTGCTTAAAGTCGGAAGAGACGACAACTTTGCAAGGAAAGCCTTCAAGAAGAAGCCCTTTGGACTCGCCGGTAATAATGCCTTGCTCGATGGTTTTTCCTTTGAGTAATACGGCCAATTCTTCGGGCCGTTTAACTTGATATGTTTCAAGAAGATGATCGCCTTCGAATAACCCTACACTGATCTTTTGCGCGCCAGCATCTACAACAAGCTTCATCGATTCAATATAACTCAGAACTGATCAAACAATCAAATGGTCGTTTTGTCCAGCAGTGCTTTGATCTTAGGGTCTGGGCTTTTTCGCAGAATGTTAAATTGGTAAAGTAGCCCTATGCTAAAGCCGTATTTATAAGCTGCAAAATCGCAGAAATATCTTCCTATTTGAGGACTCCAGCTTGGTGGCAATTGGATTTTCTGGCTAAGGAGACCCAAAGCTAACAAGTGGATGGCTGTTTGGCGTAAACCAGGCATCCAGAGGGTCAGCAAGTTGATTGGGTTTTCACCAAGGCTAGCCTTAAATTTTTGGTCGAACCTATTTCTGGAGTCATATGCATTTTGGGCATAATATCGAGGATAATATCCTGACAAAGCTCCACTCAAAACACCGAGGGCGAAAAATGAAATCCAACGTATCGGATTTGAAAAAGCGGCATAGGCATTGATCGCTGTACAGGCACAGAAATAAAATTTACTTTGTAATGAGACTTGCATCGTGCCCTTATTTTTTGTGGATCAGGTTATAAATGTCGCGCTTGGGAACTCCACGAAGTTCTGCGGCGATCTTAATCGCATCTGCGGTAGAAATAGCGTATTCTTTTTCCAGAAATTTTACATGTTCCTCAGGAGAAAGTGAAGAATAATCTTGCGATGAGCCTTCGACGATGACAACGATTTCTCCTTTGGGAGGATTTTTTTCATAATAGGCGGCAATTTCGGATGCCGTCCCGAGCCGGTGCTCTTCAAATTTCTTCGTTAGCTCGCGCATGATGCAGACTTTGCGAGTGGGCTGCAGGGCTTGGAGAGAATCGACCAGCCGGTGAGGAGACTCGTAGAAGATGGTGGTCGCAGAAGATGTGAGCGTAGAGGCTAAGAGACGTTTTCGCTCTTCTTCTTTTTTGGGAGTAAATCCAATAAATTGCACATGCTCTTTGGTAAAGGGGCAGAGAGCAAGCGCCATGACCCACGCGGATGGTCCGGGGATGGCGGTAAAGGGGAGATTTTCGGCATAGCACCGTTTGACAAGCGCTTCTCCGGGATCACAGATGCCGGGCGTGCCGGCATCGCTGATGAGGGCAATTTCTTTCCCGTTTTTCAAATCGAGAGTGACTTTTTCTTCCATCTCTTTTTCATTGAACTGATGGAAGCTTTTGAGCGGTTTATCGATTTGGTATTCCTCAAGGAGAACACGGCTGTGCCGGGTATCTTCGCACAAGATATAGTCGCAAGCTTTAAGCACTTCAAGTGCGCGTAAGGTAATGTCTTTGAGATTACCGAGGGGAGTTGCGACTAAATATAACATAGATTGATAGGTGGCACTCGGAATCGAACCGAGGGTGGAAGCTTTGCAGGCTTCTGCCTTACCACTTGGCTATGCCACCGAAAGGGCAGTATTATGCGGTAAAACTTAAATGCGGTCAATGGAGTTGCAAAACTGAAATTCCCGCTTTCCCGAGGGACTGCCCCCGCCGCATTAGTGTTCTTGATGTACATAATACTCTAATAATAAGGCGGTTGTGTATTCTTTCTTTCACAAAAATAGCATCTTTTTGTGAAAATCCTTGATAAATTTATTTGCATGTTTTCACAAAAAGATGCTATTTTTGTGAAAGAAAGAGAAGAGCTGCGAAATGGATCAAAGTATTGCAACAGCCATAAAAAATAGAATTACTGATCATGGTCGAGGGTGGTGCTTTACTTCAATGCACTTTTCAGATTTGGGTAACGATGCCTCTATTCGAAAAACTCTTTCACAGCTTCAAAAACAAAACGTTATTCGGCGGCTTGCGCAAGGTATTTATGATTACCCCAAAATACATGATCTATTAGGCGTAATCCCGCCAGATTTGAACGAGGTTGCAAAAGCAATTGCGGAAAAAAATGGGGTTCAAATTCAGCCAGCCGGAGCTTATGCAGCAAATTTGGTTGGCCTTTCTGTACAGGTTCCGGGTCGAGTTATCTTTTTAACCGAAGGGCCCTCAAGGAAAGTCAAAATTGGTAATCAAGAAATCATTTTTAAAAAGGCTACTAAAAAGGTCATGTCTTCTGCGGGAACTAGAGAAGGTCTTCTGATCCAAGCCTTGAAAAGCTTAGGAAAAGATCACATTGACAGGGCAGCGCGCATGCAAATTTCAAAATTTCTCAAGAGTTCGAATGAAAAAGAAGTTAGACAAAATATGAAATTTGCCCCTGCATGGATACGATCACTTGTTTTTGAAATTATGGAGTTTGCGCCATGAATGAAATTTATCTTCACCTCTTACCTAAAGAGGAACGTGCACTGTTCTTTAGGACAGCGGCAGAGATCATGTCTATGCCTTTCGAAATTATTGAGAAGGACTATTGGGTTGTATGGGTTTTGGAAAGGCTATTTTCATTGATGAAAATGAAGTCACACCTCACCTTTAAGGGAGGCACTTCACTCTCAAAAGTATATGGATTAATCGACCGCTTTTCTGAAGATATTGATCTTTCAATTGAAAGGGAATTCTTTGGTTTTAAAGCTCCAAGCGATCTTGAAAACGCACTCTCAAGACGGAAACAAAGAATGGTTCTAGATAAGCTTTCAAAAGCTTGCTCCAACTATGTGCAAACTGAGATGTTACACGATCTAAAGGATGCTATTGGTTCAAAGCTTGGAACTACCAGCGGCTGGAGAATTTTTTGTGACCTAGAAGATCCAGATGGTCAAACATTGCTATTTGAATATCCAAGCGAGACTTCAAGAGTCGAATATATTCGACCGCTTGTGAAAATCGAAATCGGTGCAAGATCAGAACACTGGCCTGTTAGTGAACATAAAATACACAGTTATACTAAAGAGGCGCTGAAGGAGAAAATTCATGAGCCCGAAACGTGGGTTCGAGTGTTGAATGCCGAAAGAACTTTCTGGGAGAAAGCAACAATCCTTCATCAATATGCGCATCTCCCAGAAGATAAAAAACTTCCACCGCGAATTTCACGGCATTTTTATGACTTTTTTCGTTTGCTAAATTCTAAAATCAAAGAGAAAGCACTTATTGAGACAGCTCTGCTTGAACGAGTTGCAATCCATAAAAGCATTTACTTTGCATCAAGCTGGGCTAACTATGGAACAGCTCGAAAGAAAACTTTAAAACTTTTTCCTCCTCCAAGAATACTCAAAGAACTTGAAAAGGATTATCACTTGATGGAGGCCATGTTTTTCAGAGAGGTGCCAGATTGGGAGTTAATTCTAAAGTCGATCGAAAAATTTGAAAAGGAATTTAATGACATTTGAAACCAAAAAAGACCCCCTCTTGAAGGTAAAATTCTTCCTGCGTTAGAGTGAACTGAAATAATAGGGTATTCAGATGAAATTCACCAAGCTCTCCCAAATTGGACAATGTTTGCAGCTTAAAGTTGAAGAAAAAGAGATTACCGGTTTTTGCTTTGATAGTCGGGAAGTCAAAAAAGGGGATCTCTTTTTTGCTTTAAAAGGGGCGCATTTCGATGCCCATGGGTTTTTAAAAGAAGTTGCTTCTCGGGGGGCTGTTGCCGCAGTTGTTGATGCCTCTTATTTGGGTGAGAATTTTGGGCTTCCTTTATTGAAAGTGCAAGATGTGGTGGAAGCTTTGCACCAACTTGCCAAGACGGTCCAAGCGTTGCGTCATCAAAGGATTGTGGCCGTGACAGGGTCGGTTGGGAAGACGACGACAAAGGAATTTATTGCGACATTACTCTCGCAGAAATACACCGTCTTTAAAACTCCCGGAAATAATAATTCTCAAGTCGCTTTTCCGACAGCGATTTTGAATGCCGATGGAAAAGAAGAATTTTTCGTCGCAGAGATGGCGATGAGTGCTGCAGGCCAGATTCGGAAGTTAGTTGATATCGCACCTCCTGAGGTCGCAGTGGTGACAAAAATTGGGCATACCCATATCGAATTTTTCGCCGATGGATTTGAGGGGATAGCTGCTGCTAAAGCCGAAATCTTATCCCATCCAAAGACCGCGCATGCCGTTTTGAATCGGCAGGTTTTATCTTACGGAGCGTTTCAAAAAGAAA
>DASUCX010000194.1:0-11955 GCA_036275855.1 Rhabdochlamydiaceae bacterium | reverse complement strand
CGATCCGGCGGCTACTTGTTGCGATGACGAACCATGTCTCCAGGATCCTTTTTTTCTTTTTACGAAAAGAGCAAGAAATCTCGATCGATGAATTGCAACATGCCCTCCGGACTTCCCGCAGTTATGGAGTTTTGAGTGAAGATGAGGCCGAACTTGTCCAAGGGTATTTGGCCTTGCAGGAATCGATGGTCAAGGAGCGGATGCGCCCTCGTGAGGAAGTGCTATTTTTTGATCTGGATGAGCCGATGACGAAGCTCATGCATCTGTTTGTTGATCAAGAATGCTCTCGCATTCCCGTCTGCGATAAGGGGCTTGATCGAATTATCGGGGTGGTGACTAGCCGGCTCTTTTTTCTCCATCGTGAAGAGATCCACACCATCGACGATTTGAAAAAGATTTTAGAAAAGCCTTTCTTTGCTCCGGAGACGGTTCCGGCTAAAATCCTTCTTCGGCAGTTTTACGACCGGCAAGACTCCTTTGCGATTGTCGTCGATGAATACGGCTCCGTCTCCGGGATAGTCGCCTTGGAGGATCTTGTCGAGACTGTCATCGGGGAAATTGTCGACCGTCGCGATGAAACGAACCTATATACGAAGTCAGGCGAAGATGTGATTATCGCCAGCGGAAAAATGGAGCTTGCAGACCTTGAGAAAATTTTTGATGTTGTCTTTGCCTCCGAGAACAATATGGTCACGATTGGGGGTTATCTCACGGAAAAAATGGGAGATATCCCCAAAAGCGGCAGCAAATATATGACCGATGATTTCTTATTCCATGTCCTGGCTGCCGAACCGACAAGAGTCCGCCGAGTCTACATCCGCCGTTTGAGGAAAAAGCGATGAATCATTCGTGGGAATTTTTTCTAACAATGATCATCGTCTGCTTGATAGTTCAGGGGTTCTTTGCTATGGCAGAGATGGCCTGCGTCTCGTTCAACAAGGTTCGACTCCAGTACTATGTCAGCAAAGGAAACCAGCGCGCCATTTGGCTCAATGACCTATTGCAGCATCCCGGGCGGCTTTTCGGGACAGCTTTGATTTGTGTGAACACGGCCCTCCAGGTCGGCTCTGAGGCAGCCCGCCGTTTCTATGAATCGATCCACCTTAGCCCAGACCTTGCCCCTTTGTCACAGGTTTTCATCGTGCTTATTTTTGCCGAGATTGCTCCGCTCTTTGCCGGACGCCGTTACGCTGAACATGCGGCGATGATCAGCGTCCCTGTCCTCTACGCCGTCTCTTTTGTCCTAAGGCCTGTTATCTGGCTCTTTGATGGATTTTGCCGCTTAGTCCATCGCATTTTAGGCACTTCTCAACATGCGGGGCTTTACTTAAGCCGTGAAGAGCTTCAAAAAATCTTAGAAGAGAAAGATGAAGAGGAGTTCAATACGATCGCTTCCCATATCTTTGCCCTCCGGAATATGACTGCGAAAGAACTCATGCAGCCGCTGAGCAGTGCGCAGCTGATCCCCTCCATCTGTACGGTCTCCGAGATGAGGTCTTTGCTCAATTCTCGTTACTCTCCTTTTGTTCCCATTTACCACAAACAGCCGGAAAATATCATTGCGATTGCCTATCCTCGAGATCTTCTGCGACTTCAGGAGGCGAAAAAAGTCCGCGACTATGCTAGGGCTCCGTGGTTCATCACAGAGAAAGATTCAATCATGGCGATTTTACGCCAGTTCCGTCGCAATAACCAAACAGTGGCTATTGTCCTCAATGAAGCGGGCTTGGCACGAGGTATTTTGACCCTGGATGAGATCATCGATGAGATTTTCGGGCTCTCCGACACCTGGATGTCGTTTGAAGAAATGACTCCCACCGCGCGCCACATCGTTGTCGACCTAACCTTTCCAGGCGATACTCGTATTGAGGAGTTCAATAAAACTTACCATGTCAATTTAGATGCCCATGGGGTAGAGACCTTGGAAGAGCTCGTGACCCAGCTCTTGGGGCACACCCCTGCGCTGGGAGAGGTGGTCAGGATTGAACAATTTGAACTCAGAGTCGAAGAGGCTTCACTCTTGGGGGGAGCTAAAGCGATCGCCATCCGGACAATTTATTAACCTGAGTTTTGGGAGGCAATTGCAAAACTCATGCGCCCCATAAAATCGCCCTTTTGGCGCCAGTTCTCGCCGCGCAATCCCGCCTGCCTATTCGGGCACAGCGGTTTTGCAACTGCCTCTTGGGTTTAAATCCTTCAGAAACAACAACTTTTGAATCACGTTCGGTATAATGCCGGAAATTTTTATGTTCTTCACTTTCAAAAACTTATGGAATGTCCCAGCATTACATATGTAGAACTACCCACAACTTATTCATAATGAATTTGTTATAAAAATAGCCTACTTGCAATTCGTTAACAATAAACATGTTATAAAAATGTTTTGTTTTTAAATAATTTTTTGATATAATTATTATAAAATTTATAAGATAATAATGACTACCAACAAAACCTCAAACACCCCCCTTGAAATCCGGTATGCGGACTTAGTTTTCCAAGATATGAATGTCTGGTGGAAAAAATGCGATTTTCAAGATTATACCCGAACCCAAAACGAATGGCCTCCCCAAAACATTCAACCCCATCTTGGTCAATCAGCGCCGGGAGCAATGGTCGTAACTGGTACAGAAAGGGGATTTTTTAACTTGCTCTTTTCTGATGAGGGTCTTTGTATAGGGTTGATTTTTCGAGACATCAACCCCAAGGCAAAAGCTTATATCGATTTTAATACTCTATTACTGCGCATCTCCCAAAATATGCAAGAGTATACAAAGCTGTCGGAGCCAATTGAATGGTGGAGGGATGATTATGATGCCATCATGTCCAAGCGAATCGCCTTGATTACAGAAAAAACTCAAATGAGCGATTTACCCGAAAGAGTCCAAAAATACTACTTGAAAAACATCAAGAGATTGGGAGAATCGTATCTCCATCTTGGACAAAGCGGAGATTGGAGAAAAGACGAGCGATTAAGGGCTTGTTGGTACCATCAAAACGAAGAGCAGTTTTTAAAACTTCAACGCTATGCTAAAGCTGGAAACATCATTGCTACCGTTGGTGATATCAATGACCTGGAATTTTTAAAAGAGACAAAAATTAGTACCGTTGACACCTCCAATATTCACGACTATTGTGTCGTCAATTTAAAAGGAGCACCAGACTTCTCTCCTAAAGTGATTTGGACAGAATTATTTCTTGGCGAAACAAAATACTACTCGTCTCCCTATACTCCCCACGAGCCACTCAATGCAGAGGAGGATAAGGAATTTCAAATGTGGATTTCCTTATTTCAAAAAACCCATCCTGAAATAGGTAAGAATAAACACTACTTTCAGATCGTGACTGAAAAATTAAAATTAGAAGCTTCTAGTTTTCGCAATAACCCTAAAGAGGTTCTCTCTAAGCTGCGAAAATATATGCAAGAAAGTGTCCTGACTGACCCCGATCAGCGCATTGTTAACGATCCCACGTTAGGGTACGTTCCTTTAAGCAATCTGAGTACAATCAACACATTGAGTATCAAACAAATGCATATTCTCTGCCGCAACCCACAAACTTGGCAGCATCTTTCTTTTTTAATTGGAAAAATTTCCAGCTTAAAGACCGAACACTACCTGGCCCTTATGAAAATCCCTGGAGCAAAAGACGAATTCGAAAAACAATGTCTTCAGCTCAAAATTAATTTCGATTATTTAAACGTCTTCCCCGAAATGCAACTTAAGACATTGATTCAAGAATTTGGGCCCACAAGATTCGCAATACTCAAAAAACGTGTCGCCTTGTCACGCCTTTTACAGGCTACCCAAAAAATGTTGCCCTCTCCTGCTAAAATCGGAATCTTTGTTGTGGGACTAGCTGTCATAGGAAGCTACTGGGCGGTGAACAGTGTCTCTCTTACCCCTTCCGAATAAATAGAACCTCTTAAAAAGTTTCAGTGTCTTTTTTGCTTCTTGACACATTGGGTGATCAGCTCGATCGCCGTATCGATCTCTTGTTCGGTGGTCATGCGGCTGAGCGAAAATCGGAGGCTGGCTCTGGCCAATGAGGCGGGGATTTGCATGTTGAGGAGGATTGGAGATGGCTCTAGGCCGCCGGAGGTGCAGGCAGAGCCATGGCTAGTAGCGATGCCGGCAAGGTCTAGTTGAAGAAGGAGAGTCTCACCATCGATGCCGGGAAATCCGATATGGACGGTATTGCAGAGGCGGGGCCCTTGTCCATGAACCACGATATTTCCCAGCGTTTCCATCAAACCGTCGGTGAGCTTGTCTCGAAGTTTTTGCATTCGTTGTGTTGCTGCGGGAAGCTCTAGGGCAAGTAATTCAATCGCTTTGGCAAGGCCGACAATTCCGAGAAGATTTTCTGTGCCGGCGCGCCGGCCGTATTCTTGAGAGCCTCCGGTGATTTGGGGAGTTAGTTTAAAAGGGGAGCGGATAAAGGCCAGGCCGATTCCGGTCGGTCCATGGAGTTTATGGCCGGAAAAGGCCATGGCGGTGACTCCTAAAGGGATTTGAAACTGTTCTTTGCCTAACATCTGAACGGCATCGACGATGAAAGGGATGTTGTGTTTGCGGGCGATGTCGGCAATAGCAGGAAGATCGGTTTTAACGCCGGTGATGTTATTGGCGGCGGTGAGGACGATAAGTCGGGTGTCCGGTGTGAGGGCTTCTTCGAGCTGGTGAGGTTGGATGGCGCCCCAAAGGCCGGCTGGAAGATAGGTAACTTGAGCGCCTAAAGAGTCGAGAGTTTGTCTGACAGCAGGATGTTCGACTTCAGAAGAGATAATGTGGGATCCGGGAGCATAGAGGCCGCGAATGAGAAGATTGAGGGCTTCAGTCCCGCTGGAAGTGAAGACAAGCTCTTGGGGTTTGACATGGAGAGCATGGCCGATAGTATCGCGGGAATGGGAGAGGAGCTTTTTAGATTCTTGGCCAAAGGAGTGAAGGCTCGAAGGATTAAACGGAAGAGGAGAGAGGACCTCTTGCATAGCTTCGATCACGCGGAGATCAAGAGCTGTTGTGGCGTTGTTATCCAGGTAGATTTTTTTCATGAATTTATCTTTATAATTAAGATGGTGATATTATCGGTCCCGCCGGCTTTTTTTGCCGCTTCGATCAATTCGATGGCCGCTTCTTTGATGTTGCTATGCTGGCGCAAGAGGGTCTCCATTTGCCGGTCGTTAAGAGAATCATGCAGTCCGTCGCTGCAAAGAAAGTAGATATCTCCGGGCTGGATCAATGTCTGGTGGATGTCGGGATCGACGGAAGATGAGATGCCTAAGGCACGGGTGAGGATGTTTTTCCGGGGAAAATCAGCGGCGGTTTCTTCCGTGAGCTCTCCTTGGGCAAGGAGCTCTTCGCGTAGCGAGTGATCTTGCGTTAAACGCTCCAGAGTGTTGCGGAAGCGGTAGATTCGGCTGTCTCCGATATTGGCGTAGATGAGTTCTTTGCCGAGGATCAGCAGGCAGCAGAGGGTTGTTCCCATGCCGGAGAGATCGGGATGTTTATGAGCAAGAGACCGGATCCAGTTATTAGCTTTGGTGAAGGCCTGCTTAAAGTGAGATTGGACGGCGGGGATCGAAGGATGGGGATGCTGGCGAAGAAAACTTTCTAAAGCATCGCAGACATGGAGGACTGACTCTTTAGCAGCAACTTCGCCGCCGAGATGGCCACCCATGCCGTCAGCAAGGATATAAAAATGGTCGCCTTGAAGTTCTGCCCACACATCTTCGTTATTCGCACGGGTCGTTCCAATATCAGAGATTCCAAAACTTTCAATGAGTGGTAGCATCAAATTCATCCATCACCCAAACAAGATCCGAACACTGCTAATAAAGTTAAAGGCTAGGTGCAGCCCAATGGAGGCGTATAAGGAACCTTGCTTCTCGTAAACATATCCCAAAAATGATCCAAAAACAAAAAGGGAGAAGATGAGTGAAATATTGCCAAAGCCTTGCTCGGGAGAAAAGTGGAAAAGTCCAAAACAAACCGAAGCAATGAGGATCGCGGTTTTGGGTTGGCAGTACCTTTTTAAATAGGTCTGCAAGGTACCTCGGAATAAAAACTCTTCGACAACAGGGGCGACAATGACAATCGAAATCAGAGCGAGGACGGTCATGGATGGGCTTTGGAGCGTTGTTTTGAGGTATTTTACAGCGACTTGCTCATACCCTTCAAAACTGAAAATGATAAAAAGGATCATATCCATCAACTGGCCAATCACTTGGACAACAGGGAAAGCCACGAACCAGGCGAGGACGCCAAAAATAAAATCATGCAAGGGCGATGTTGGCGGCTGCAGGGTAGGATTTTTCCAAATTTTAATGAAAACGATTTTGGCTTGGGTATGGCAATAGAGATAAAATCCCAGGAGCATGATCGTAATCAAGAGGTACTGTAAAAAGAGGATCAGGCCGGTCGGTATCGGAGTCTCAGCGTATTTTTGGAGCAGCGCTCCAAAATAACTTGCTAGCACATAGGTGACGCCAATGTAGATAGCAAAGAGACAGCCGACATTCTTAAATGAGATCGCAGGAGGAGAAGAAGGTCTCCAGATATAGAAACCTTTCCGCCAGGCAACGGTGTTTGTGATGAGTGCAATGAGGCTAAAAACTAAGATAATATAGATCGAATCTCCAACCATCTTACTTAACGCCTGCAATCAAGATGTAGTCTTCAACGCGTGTTGCGACTTCTTTGCAAAGTTGATCATGGGCAATCCCTAGAGGAGAGACATCAAATGCTTCATCGCCCCAAAGAGGAACTTGGGGAACTTGGTTTAAATTGGCTTTGTTAAATTGCCGTGGAATGTGATGCGACTGTTCGACAATTTCTTGCAGAACGACCTTTGGAGTTTTTTCTCGGACATCGACAACAACAACACGCAAAGCCATTGTGAGGTCTGCGGGAGAGTCTTGCGGCTCTTTGGGCATTGCGGGGATTTCATCGTGTTCCATCAGCTCCATGAAAACGACAAACTCACTTTCCGGGAACGATCTTCGAACCCATGACGTATCGCCTTCGAATGGAGTGTGTGCAGAGAGTGCTTTTTGAGAGAGTGCAGCGACATGATCCTCACCGACCATATAAACGCGTTTTTTTTGAGCGAGACGATCTCGGATCGCTTTGGTGAGTTCTTGCGAAACATTCCAATTCAGATCGCTTTTTGAATGATCAATCACAGGGACAAAGCTTACAATCGGACGATTCGAAGCTCTGGCTTCTGACAAGATCGATGGAAGATTGCCGCTGTAGTAGCATCCTCCTAAGGTAAAGATAAGTGAGATCGAACCCAGAAAAACAGCGCAGCGTTTCATCGAAAACCTCCAACTCTAGTCTTCACCATAACACAATAAGATTTCCAAAACAATCCCAACGCAATCACAGTGCGATCAAAATAATTGATGAATAGGCTTCCATTTTGCAGATGACTTTTTGCGGTTGGAACTGCGTCGGGTTGTCGATATAGTCATTCGGGGCGGCAAGCGATGTGTCGACAAGGCGATACCACTTTTTACCGGCGGGCGCCGGTGGAAGGTGAACTGTAGGGCGTGTACTCGTCGCATTAAACGCAATATAGAGATGATTTTCTTTGACTTTATCTTTCAAGGTATAGGCGACGAAGCGGCAGGATGCCGACCAATCGGGGTGAAAGGGGGTTAGTCCATGCCAGTCGATGTCTTCGGTCTGAAGAAAAGTTGTCCGTTTGAATAAGGAGTTATTTTTTCGAAGGGCGATCATCGATGTGAAAAAACGAAAAAGCTCTTTTTCTTGATCGAGCTGGTTCCAAAGAAAATCATTGATCGGCCCTTCTTGGCACCAGGTGTTGTTATTGCCGCCGTTCGTGTGGCCATATTCATCGCCCATGAGCATCATGGGTGTTCCAATTGAGATCATGAGGGCTACGACAAAGTTTTTCATTTGCCTTTGACGGAACATCAATATTTTAGCGTTGTTGGTGGGGCCTTCATGTCCGCAGTTCCAGCTTTCGTTGTCACCTGCGCCGTCTTGGTTGTTTTCTCCATTGGCCAGGTTGTGCTTGTTGTTATAGCTGACGAGGTCGCGCAGGCTGAAGCCGTCATGGGCTGTGACGAAGTTGATGCTGAAATACGGCTTGCCTTCGTAGTTGTAAAGGTCTTGCGAGCCAGTGACGACGCCGGCAAACGGGCCGGCATTTCCGTCGGTCCCCTTAATAAATTTTCTAATGATGTCGCGGTATTTACCATTCCATTCGGCCCATCTTCCATACGAAGGGAAATTGCCAACCTGATAAAGGCCTGCTGCATCCCAGGCTTCAGCGATCAGTTTGACATTGTTTATTAGCGGATCTTCGGCAATGCGACGAACTATCGGAGGATCTTCCAGAGGGTAGCCTTCTTCATTGCGAGTTAGAATGGAAGCTAAATCAAAACGGAAGCCGTCGATATGCATTTCGTTGACCCAGTAGCGAAGAGAATCGATGATCAGATCGCTGGCAATCGGATTGTTGCAATTGAACGTATTTCCACAGCCAGTGTAGTTGTAATATTCTCCATTTGCTCCTAAAATGTAATACGATTTTTCATCGAGTCCGCGGAACGAATAGGTAGGGCCGGTTTCATTTCCTTCAGCAGTGTGATTGTAGACAACATCGAGGATCACTTCGATCCCATTTTTGTGTAGTTCTTTCACGAGAGTTTTGAACTCTGAACAAGTGCCGTATCGGTTCATCAAGCTGAAAAAGTTGATGGTCGAATAGCCCCAGTAGTTGCACAGTTTTTTGCCGGTTTCAGGGTTAACCCTCGGATTTTCGCATTCGTTGAACTCAAAAATCGGCAGCAGTTCAACGGCATTGACCCCGAGTTCTTTCAAGTGAGGGATTTTCTCGATCATGCCAAGGAAGGTCCCGGGCTGTTTGACTCCGCTTGAGGGATCTTGGGTGTAACTTCTGACATGCATTTCATAGATGACTAGGTTTTGGAAAGGAATCAAGGGAGGGGCATCGTTTTCCCAGTTGAAGGGGGTCGGCTCAGGTTTATATCGCCCCAGAGGTTTATATGGGGATTTATAGGTTGGAGTGGCCCAGAGAGGGCTGGTATTGACGCAAGTGGCATAAGGGTCCAGGAGAAGTTCTTTGCCGATTTGGATGCCGTAGTCAAAACGAAAAGAAAGATTTTTAATTTTGATGTGCCAGACTTTATCGGTCCGGTTGACGCCCGGATTGAGGGTAAATTGGGCAAAAGGAGTCGTTTCTCCCGGTTTAAAGAGCACTAGAGCAACCTCTTCATCCGCAGAAGAGTGAAAAGCAAAGTTGATACCATCGTCAGATGGGGTCGTTCCTAGGGGGGTCGGCTCTCCTGGGGATGTTTCAAAAGGATGGTCCATTTAAAATTCTTAATACATTAGAAGGATTGTATTTGCAATTTTTTTGGTAAATTGAGACACTGCTTTCTCAGACAATATGAGGAGATCTTTCAATGTCTTATGAGAACGCCAAGGCAAACCTGAAAGAGTTCGGAAAAGAACTTAATCTGGAGCTGCAGTTTGATGAGAACCACACCTGTATTTTGGGTATTGATAATACCTTTTCTTTGCACCTGACCTATGAACCGCATTCAGACCGCCTTTATCTGTATTCTCCGATTCTTGATGGTCTTCCAAAAGACTCAGGGAATCGTTTGAAATTGTATGAGGCACTGCTGGAAGGTTCCATGCTTGGCGGCCAAATGGCTGGCGGAGGCATTGGAGTTGCCGTGAATGAGGAATTGATCCTCATGCACTGTGTGCTGGAAATGGGTATTGGCGCTGATCCTTCAGCTCTACGCCGTTTTGCTCCCATCTTTGTGGAAGCTGTTGAGCGCTGGAGAAAGAAGGCAAAAGATCTCAGCGAAGGACGCGAGCCGCAAGATGATGGCAAGGGTTCTGGCCGTCAACCGCATCAGATGCCGCCGACAGGGCCTGCCCAACACGGTAAACCTGGGCAGCCGTTTATCAAGATCTAAGCCTTGATTTGATCGAATTGATTGTGGAGAGCATGGAATCGTCCTGCTCTCCTATTTTTTTCTCCACGCTTTTAACACTCGTCATCACTGTTGAATGATCTCTTGAAAAGATCGTTGCAATCTTCAAATACGGCATTTGAAGCATTGATCGGCACAGATACATCGCCGCTTGCCTAGGTGCGGTGCAGGTTTGATTTTGCGCTCTCCCTAAGATGTCAGATGTCGGGATTTCAAAGATCTCCGCTGTTGCTTGGACGATTTTCTCCGGAGTCAAAGCTTGCCGTTTTTGCTCTTCCAACAACGACTCAAGCCATTTCTGGACAAGTGGCAATGTGATCTCATTTCCCCCTTTTCTAATCGAGAGTGTTTCTAAAGCGCTTTGGAGAGATTTTACGCTGGTCAGATGGTGTAAAAGAAAAGTTTCGATTTCTTTAGAAAGAGTTAGTTTTTTCTCTTGGGCTCTTTTTTGGAAAAATGTTTTTTGCTCTGGGACTGTTAAACAAAGGAGCGGCAGTACAAGGCCCCATTCAAAGCGGCTCGTGAGGCGAGGTTCAATCCCATCGAGGCGGGAGGGAAGGTCTCTTCCGGCCAAAATGATTTGTTTTCCTGCCAGATGCAGCGCATTGAAGGTGTTGAAAAACTCTTCTTGGGTGGCGCTGCGGTGGGCAAGTTGATGGACATCATCGACAAGCAACACATCGTGCTGCCGGTAGAGTTCTCGTAGTTTTTGCATGCCGCCGCTTCTCATGGCTGCGACAATGTGGTTTGTCAACGTCCCAGCTGTCACATAAAAGCACTGTTTTTTTTGTTCTGTCAAAAAAGCAAAAGCAGCCATCAGTAAATGAGTTTTTCCCGAGCCGGATGGGCCATGCAGATAGATCGGGTTATAGAGATAGTTGCAAAACTCCGATTTGGATCCAAATTCGCGCTTTTCGATTAGGTTCGGATTTTGCGCAAATCGCCTACTCTCAGTCGAGTATGTCAATTTGCGCAAATCCGAACCTAATCGAAAATCATCGAATTTGGACTCCAAAGCGAGTTTGCAACTACCTCTACAGAGTGTTTTTTCAAGAGATTCTTGCAGCAGAGAAAAACTGGTCAGATTTGTTGTACCTGGGAAAAACGTTGTCAAACGGCAGTTTGGATTAAAGGGGTCTTGGGAGAGGTTGAGCACCGGTTTCCAGATTTTTTTATTCTTGGTGGTCGCAGTTCCTGAAAGGGAGAGATGAACCTTGATGAGACGGTGGTTATTATTTCGAAAACAGGTGCGGATTTGCGGACGGAGATGCTGCTCAAACCAGTTGAGTTGAAACGAGTCTTGGGCCTCGAGATAAAGATTGCCAGCGTCAAAAAAAACAATTTTTAGAGGTTTTGCCCATTTGTTGATGGCTTCAGACCCGAGAGTTTTCTCTTGGGTCTGAAGAAAATCTTCCCATGCCTTCATGAAGTTAGCTTAATTTTTTTAGTCATCCACCATTGTTGAAGAATACCGAGCAGCATCGAAGATAGCCAGTAAATGTTCAAACCGGAGGGGAAGTTGTAGAACAACACGGTGAACACGACGGTCATGATGTTGCCCATAAACCTCTGCTGTTTTTGCTGGTCCGTCATCTTGCTAGGATCTTTAGGCGCCGATCCCGACATCCGTTGTTGGATGAACATCGTGACGCCGAGCAAAATCGGCAGTAAATGGAAGGACGATCCAAAAAACCAGATCGGTGTATGCCAGCTGAAGACGACATCAGGCGCGGCCAGGTTGTCGATCCACCCCGGAATAAAACTGGCTCCGCGGAGTTCAAAGGTTGACTTTAGAAGATCGAACATCCCGATCAAGAAAGGCATTTGGATCAGCAGTGGGAAACATCCGCCGAGAGGATTGACGCCATGTTCTTTATAAAGCCCCATGATCTCCATTTGGGCTTTCTTTGGATCTTTTTTATACCGCTCTTGGAGAGCTGCGAGCTTGGGAGCCAATTTTT
>DASUCX010000193.1:0-4386 GCA_036275855.1 Rhabdochlamydiaceae bacterium | reverse complement strand
AAAACTTTGCTCGCTGGGTACTAGCGCCCCAGATTTGCAGCAGGCGCAACCGACGCGGAAGCAGGCCATGTGCAAGCACATGGTCGATGGACGCGGCTGCAAAGGTGGGGATGCTAGCGCAGTCAAAAACCAAATTTTGAATCACCTTCGGTATAGGTTCTTGGAAAGAAAATTAAGCGGTTTTCTTAAACTATTAAAAAACAAGAGTTAATGATTTTAATCTTGTTATAAACAATTAAACATTGTATACTATTTATTATTAATTGCGAGATTAACTCATGGCATTACCTTATGTTAACAATCCAGGACAGCCTCTAGTAGTCTCAGCGACCGACCCTTGGCCACAGCCAGAGGCTCCCTTTGCACAATTGCTGAAAGATTTACTGGAGCTTATTGCTACTTCATTAACAGCTAAAGGTCTGGTTTCTCTTGGGAGCAGTTGCCGACTATTTCAACACATTTTTAACGCTAGTAGTCAATGGATCTCTTTATTTCAGCAAACCTTTCCTTACCACTCTTTAAAGCTAGAACCCTCACCTTTAGAACAATACAAACAGCAGCATCTACCCCAGAGAAAGTTAATCCAGGGAAATTGGGATCAATTTAAGTGCCAAACAATAACGTATGATAAACTGGCTGTTCGATATAACGCTCTCGCTTTTTTTCAAAATTTCGTTTTAGCAAACGGAGAAAATAATACAATCGTTGCTTATAAACGAAACACAATGGAAAAGCTGTATGAATTTACCCATGACGAGCATCTTTGTAACTGGTACGATGGGGAGGATGTTTTCATATCTTCCAATATTGATAAGAGCAATGAGTATATAGCCCGAGTATGGGAAAAAAATACGGGCAAACACGTGTGTTGGATTGAAAATTGTAAAGATTTGGTTGCAGGCAAAGAGTTGATCTTTGGAACAAAGACACGGCGCGGCGCGGGACTCGAGAATTACACACAATTAGTTGCTTGGAATAAAAATACAGGAGAGGTGAAATTTACCTTTGAGCCGTCTGAATATAGTCTGAATCCTATGCTTCATCAAGATCGGTTTTTTGCTATTGTCAATGGCAAAGTCTTCGCCTGGCAGACAACCGACGGCTCTTTAATAGGAACTTTTGAAGATAGTAGCCAAGTTGAAAGCTTCGTTGTGACTGACCATATGATGATATCCAGCCACAAAAATGACGAGCTTCGAATTTGGTCAAAAAATAATTATCAATGTACCTATATTCTCAAGGCAAAGACCTCCTATCATACATTAACCTTACATGGGACGCTTTTGGGCGGGGTTGGGAGTTCATTGATCGAGGTGTGGAATATCAAAGACCACCTTTCATTAGCCTCGCAATCAAAATCTCTTTATTTTTTCGACCGAGATAAAATTTACTTTGCTCTGCAAGAAAAAGGCAAGATCATTATAGAGACTGGACTCGTTCAACATGAATTTCAATTCCCCACCCACATCCCCACCTACAGCACAGACCAAATAGATCAAATTCTCGTTTCAGAAGGACGTCTTTTTGCCCTGACAAGACAAAAATGTCTTCATGTCTGGGACATGGTCTCTAAAAAACGATTGCTCTCTTTAACCAAGATCTTTCAATTTCATGTTGAGGATGATTGTATTTTCGCTGCAACGACGACTAATGACTTCGATAGAATCCTCACAGTCTGGGATTTCCGTCCTCAACAGCGAGAGGCTGTTGAGCAATAAATCCAGCCATCAAAAAGAAAATTAAGCGGATCTCTTGCTGACACAGCGGATAGAAATCGGCCATCCCGATCAATAACAGCCCCGCAAAAATACAGAGACATGCCATCGCTTCCGGCTGGTCCCGTTTTTTCCATCCCTTGACCAAGACCAGAGCGCAGAAAACGACAAAGGCAAGAGTGCCAAACAGCCCGATTTCGACACAAAAGTGTAAATAGACATTATGGATATAAGTCGCCGGGAGCCCCTGCGCAAATGTCGAAAACGCCAGCATGTAATTATTAAACCCGACCCCTAAAAAAGGATGGGCTTTGAACATCGCCAGCCCCACATCCTGAACCGTCATCCGTAGCGTATCGGAGACTTGCGAAACCTCATTATACGAAACAATGCCTCCACGATGAAAAATCTGCGGATAGAGGAGCCCCAGAGAAAGCAAGGCGCTAATCGCAGAGATCCAGAACAACGTAGGGAATTTTTTTTCTCTTAGCCAAGTGAAACCAACCCAAACCACCGTCGTCAAAGCCCCAGCAAAGATCGCCGATCGGGAATAGGTAATAAAAAGACAAAACGTTTGGAGCAAGATCGCCCCATTGATCCATCCCTGCTTTTGGCCCCGCTTTTGACTGATTCCCCATAGATAATAGGTCATCAAAAGACCAAAGACCATAAAACCGCCCAAAATATTCGGATGCGGGAGCGTTCCGCTCGCTCTCAACACAAAATCATGCATCCGAGCTCCATGGAAAAATTTATCCAAGAGCCAGATCGGACCCTCTACCATGGGAAAGGAGGGGCCTACGTAATGGGTTGCAATCAGCGTCGCTTCTCCCAGCCCTTTCAACCCTAAGGAATGTTGAACAAAATATTGAGCGATCGCAAGACCCCTCTCAACCACTGCACATCCCACCGAGATCTGGGCTATTTTTTTAAAACTAAATCGTCCCTGGCTGACGATAAAAAAAAGAAAAGCCGGTAGTGCTAAATGCATCCAACGCCAATAAGGAATCGGATACGTTGCAAAATCAGAATGGATAATCGAAACCAGCGCAAATAATAAAAACAGCGTTAAATACTTGTTTTCTTGCTCCCAAAACATTCTCCACTGAGCTTTTTTGACCCACCAAAAAATCATGCCTACGAGAACAAAATCGGAAATAAAACCATCGAGATGAATCTCAAAGTATTCCGGAATACGCCACTGAGCACTGATTAAAGATTTAGAAAACGATTGTAATCCTTTATAAAGACGTTGCTGAAATGGAATTAATAAAACCGAGAGATACAATAAGTATTCTAATTTTAACCACGCTCTGAGGGGAGCGACTGCCACTTTTTCTGTCATAGCATAAGAGCGTAACCATTTCCTGCTTGATTCTCAAGCGTCTTTATTAAAATTGAACCCTCAATATCAACAGTCCGTTATACAACAGGGTTATAGCAGCAGCACCTATTGGAGCTACAGGCAACAATCCCAGGAATAGGGAATTAATCACTGTTAGCAATCTGTAATTGCCTGCATGCTCCATTGCATAACGGTTGAGCACCTTGCGGCTTTTCTCTGTATCCACGTTTAGATAGCTCTCGGCAACGCAAGATTGCATCCCCTCAGTTCTAGCTGAGTAACGAAACAACAATTTCTCAGCAGTATCAAGCAAAAACATTTTATGCTTAGGGCAACGGTTTGCCAAATCACACAATTCTGGAATCCTATCCCATGTTAAAGTTGCTAACCATTGCTTAACGAAGCTATCGTTTGAGTATCGAAGAAGTACCGGTAGGATTTTCTTCTGAGTGGCCTTATCAGAGTTCTTATAAAGTTGCTCAAGTATTTCTAACACAGATCGTTTCTGTTCGTCCTGTGTTGCTAAACCACAAATGCGTTCAAGTAAATCGATTTTAGTATTGAGAGCTTCCTCTGAACCTTCTGTTAATTCTTGAACAACATTTAGAGCATAACCTAAAGCCTCCCCAGCTTTGGCTCCCCCATTTTCTTGATTGTGTGTATTGTAGGCATTTTGAACGTTTGAGTAGGCCTGCGCAAGCCTTAAAAAAGCGTTGGCACAATCCACCTTTTTGTCATGATCCTTTTCTTTCTTTCCATTTTTAAGAGCATCAAAAGCCGTATTGAGATACTTCTTAGCCTCTTCAAGTTGCCCCAGCTCTATAAGTAGCGCTACGAATAAATCAACATCTTGATGAAATCCTTTCTCAAAAAAACCGATTGCAGCGCCTAACGCATCCTTGCAATCTTCCCCAATAATACGTTGAGCCTTAGCTAAAGTTATATGCGCTTTGAAAAGATCAGGCGGTGGGCCCTGCTCCATGCATGCTTTCTTTGCCTGTTCTAAGAATGCGGCGAATTGTCTCTCTTTCCATTTCTCACCCATTCCTAATTCTTGATAAGCCTTGGCTATTTCGCCCCAAGCCTCTACTTGGGCAAGACCGTCTTTATTTTGAGTCATACAAAAACAAATCATTAACTGCTCCAAAGCTTCGTTTTTAAACGTCTCGAAAACATGAGCCGACTTTGCATAGGAGAGAAGCTTCTTTACCTCATCGATCAAACTCCCTGCTCCATTCCAAGGTGTTAGTAAAGAATTTTTGTCCACAAGATATAAGCAATTTGTGAAACCCTTCCCCCAAAGAGCAGCTGCAGCTTGCAGCCGCA
>DASUCX010000192.1:0-12230 GCA_036275855.1 Rhabdochlamydiaceae bacterium | reverse complement strand
TCCAGCTCGACAAGCGTCGCAATGCTGCGGAACAACTCTTAGACGCTGCGACACTTCTTACACAAGTGGAGATGAAAAAATCGTTCCCGCAAATGGAGATCGACCAAATTAAGAACAAATACCAAACGGTGATGAGTGACTTCAACGAGTTCCCCGACCTCGTCGACAAAGCCAAAGAAGCCTTCAATGTTCTTCAGGAAGAATACACCCAGCGCAAAATTGCCTTTCTCGAAGACAAAGCCGAAGGAAAAATATCCGCTGAAGAAGAGAAAGCACCTTCCTTTACAGAGCTGGCCCTCAACCCGACAGACCGCATGAAAATGTGGGAGCCGGTGGAAGAGTCGATCTATCTCGCCTGGACTTCCCGCAACGAAGACCGCTCTCTCGATGAGTTTTATGCCGACCAAAGACAAAATGCCGTCAAAATCACAGGCTTTGTAGAAGCCTACACGGCTCCTGTGAAAAACAAGCCTGCAGATCACATTGTGAAAAATGGCGATCTCCCCATGGCTTATGTCTATAGCACCCAAGTCAACTTGCAAGAGTATGCGGGCAAGAAAGTCACCCTTTTGGTCACACCGCGCGCTAATAATAACTTTGCATTCCCAGCTTACTTCGTTCTTTCTGTCGAATAGTCTATAACTAGGGGGGGTCTTATACCCAAGGAACTTCAAAATTTGGTTTTTGACTGCGCCAGCATCCCCACCTTTGCAGCCGCGTCCATCGACCATGTGCTTGCACATGGCCTGCTTCCGCGTCGGCTGCGCCTGCTGCAAATCTGGGGCGCTAGTTTTGTCAAAAACCAAATTTTGAAGTTCCTTGGGTATAAACGACCCCTTAGTTATTTAAATTATTTTTTTATCATAAAAAAAATATTTCTACTGATCATTTACCACAAAATAATGATATCATAGCTTTAAGAGCTTAGGTTCAAGCTATGACATTAGAAGACAAACTCAAATCTCTTCAACCTTCACAGATCGTGGCAGAGCTCGGTATCCTATTAGATCAGGGAGCCACTGTATCGATTTCATGGTGGGGAGAGCGCTTGGTCACCATACAAGGTTATGGGGACAGCGTCTGCATTGATACTATAGCCAGAAAATATTTAGAATCGGATGTTTTCCCTGAAAACCTAACAGCCACTCAAGAGTCTGAACTTCCCACGCTTGAAAATCGATTAAAATGCGATGCGTTGTGGGACAGGGTCAAGAACTTATACACAAGAAGCGACATTATCATCAAATCGACCTGGATCCAATGGCTGGTTGTATGGATTAGAGAATTCAATTCACCCTATGATTGTCCTGCGGACATCATTCGTTCAAACGGTATGTTTTATCTCTGCGATAGCGCTGGTCAAAGAAATGGCTGCTTCGAGTTTCCGAAAGCACTTTTTATGACGCAATTTCCAGGTGAAAACCGGTATTTGGTTATCTTACTCACCTCGAGCAAGGCAAATTGAACCATTTCCCAGCTAAAAAATTTAAAGTAGAGACAGGACCTTTTGTCGATATAAAGACATTAAATAAGATTGAGGCCGTGTGGACGCGTACTTTTAAAAATATTCCCCACTTTGAAGGTGGTTCCAACATGCCGGCACTCATGAATAAAGAAACTGTTGAACATTTTTTTCCTGGTCAGAACTTAAAAACAGACTTCACCCTCTACGAAAATGATCATCTTAAACTTGTCGAATGGTTAGTCACCACAAGAGCAATTGTCGAAAAAAAGTTTAATAACCCAGCAGCCTGAGACAATTCCCATTTTCAAGGTGGACGTGGTATAATTCAAGGCATGGAAATCCGCGACTTTGCCATTCAAATCCTCTCCGCCGATCGCCTTGAAGACAAACTGTTTTGCCCTGCAATCTTGACCGATCACTCCCCTGGCCCCGCTCTCCTATGGAAAGAGCCCGTCCGGCCACCCGGAATGGGCTTTGAAAAGCATACCCGCCGCGATAAACTTCCCCGTGTCAAAGAAATGAACAACCCCGATAAACGGGCCGTCTGCCTCCACCGGTTTGCCGGCCATGAACTACTGGCCGTCGAGATCATGGCCTATGCCCTCCTGGCCTTCCCTGAAGCCCCTCCCCACTTTCGCAAGGGTGTTCTTCATACCTTAAAAGAAGAGCAAGAACATGTCAGAAGGTATCAAAAGCGGCTCCAAGATCTCGGCGTCCAGTTCGGCGATCTTCCGCTCTATCGTCATTTCTGGGCCTATGTTCCCCATTTGACCACTCCGCTGCGGTATATCAGCACTTTGAGCCTCACCTTCGAAATGGCCAACCTCGATTTTGCCCCTTTTTACGGAGCTGTCTTTGCCGAGAACGGAGACCTTCTTTCCAGCCAGCTGATGGAGGGAATTTTTGAGGATGAAATCAAACATGTCTCCTTTGGATGCCGATGGCTGAAAAACTTCAAAAACCCCTCCGAATCCAACTGGAAAACCTGGAGAGAAAGTCTCCCTCCACTCCTCCATCCCACCCGTGCAAAAGGGCCTCAGTTTTATCCCGATCACCGCCTTTTGGCAGGTTTAGATCCCGAATGGATCGAGCATCTAAAAAGCAATTGTTAAGAATTTGGGGACCGTTTCTTGAGCCAGATGTAGGTTTTCTGAACTCCTTTTTCTGTAAACGTTAGGGCAATCCCTTGTGCTTGGAGATCTTTTTTGAAATACTCCAGCGCATCTTCAATAATGGCCTTCAAACTGGACTCAAGACTTTGTGTGGTATCAGAAACCCTCTCTCTTGAAAGATCAAAAACAACATCTGCATGTTTGGCGGGCAGTATGTATTTAAAGATATGCGAATGGCAAAAGACGGAAACTTTCGCGGGATCCTCATTAGGGCGCAATCTCATCACGTGAATTATTTGCAGCTGTTGAGGATTCAGAGGAATAAAGTTAACACAGCAAATGGCTTTGCTTTGCAGCAAAGTGAAAAAAGTCCGAAATCTCTCAATCTCAGGTGCATTATCCCACTTGCTTTGTTTAAATCGATTTAGACAAACACTAATTCCACCCGGGGACAAACGTTCTTGTTTAATACCTTGCCCTAGCTGGCCAAGCTGCATTGGAGTTGACTCTTCTAAAGGAGTTGTACCTTCAGATCCGCATCTCACTCCAGAAACTTTCAGCCACGATCCTGCAACAATACAAAAATCTACTGACATCTACCAGACAGACTACTCTTTTTTTCCAATTACTGGGAATTTTTTTTAGAAATCGTTGCTCAGAGTCATTTTTTTGAGTTCATTTGTGTATATTCAATGTTTTAATTATTAAATTAAAAAATTAATGCTATTTTAAAACAAACAGTACAATTGTTATAATGAACAGTTCCAAAAACAAAAAAAAGGTTTTATGACACAAAATATCACTGCACAACTCTCTCAGATTACGAACTACTCCTCTTCTGATCCCACAAGGCCAATCTTAGCGACAAACCCCCTCAACCAACCGCTTTTTGAAGTGATTGACCAGGTGGCAAATGAGGAATTCAAAAGCCCACGCCAAGAAGGCACTTCCGATTTAGAAGGCCGTGTCACGCCTCCTTCCTCAGAAAATATAGGTTCCGTCGCTAAAGTACATGCCGGAGATACCTCCGTTCTAACGTATACATTAAAACCTCTCCGCCTAGAATTCAGGCCCCAATCCCTGTTTCCCTCTACAACATTCTCTGAAATGTCTGGATCTATTTTCCAAAGCCCTAACACCTCATTAAAACGGAGTCGAGATGAGGATAAACCTGTATCCTCGGATTATCCGAAACCTTTGATGTCACTGCCGTTCCCTGACTTTTCAGCAATGAATCAAAGCTCTTCGAACAACAAAGCGCCCCCTCCAACCCCGCACAAAAAAGCCCGCAAAGAGACTCCTTCTCATTTTAGATCGCAATATACTGCTTTGGAAAACGGATCATTTAACATGAATGGTCGGGCTATTCAGACGACTTATCTAGCAGAAGGCTCTTATTCCAGCGTCTATACTCTAGAAAAAACTGCCACTCAGATTATTCCAGGCGTTAACAACGGTGATCTAGTCATCAAAGCCTTCAATGGAAAAAAAGCGCCATTCCATGACGCCACATTAAAACAGTATCTGCAAAATACCATTAACAGCTACCTGGCAATTCAAGACTTAAACACGACTCAGGAGAAGAAATTACACGTCGCAGAGATTTACAATATCGATACAGCAGTCAAAGATGGTTACATTATTCAACGAAAAGTCTCTGGACAAGTCGATATTTTAAATCCTGCTCATAGACAACAAATCGGACAATTCTTTGAAGCTTCTATCAGACATAGCATCTTGATGGATCTTCTCCCAAAGAATTTTGGAGTTGATAATGGGCAAGTTGTCTTATTCGACTTCGTAGAAGACCCAGATCTCGATGGTGAACAAACCATAGAAAATGCTATCCCTATTTTCAATAAACAAGCATGTGACATTTGGCTCAAAAAACTTCGGAGCTTACCAAAGGAAGAGGCCTTAGCCATTATGAACGAACTCACCAAAAATCACTATCAAAAGTGCATCGAAATACTCTGGAGCCAGTTAGGATAGGTCCTTCATCTCGGGACTGACGAGTTTTCGTGCTGCCGACTCAATGACTTCGATCTCTTTGATCGGATTGAGGGATGAGGCAGCGCCGAGTTCACTAAATCGGCGTGCACTGGTGAGCACATTTCTCTCTAAAGATCCGGTGGCTTGATTGTAAGCTGTGATCGCTTGATCAAGCGCTTTTCCGACATGAGCCCAATGGCCCGACATATCTGAAATTCTCTTATAGAGCTCGTGACCGAGATCGCTGACTTTTTGCGCATGCCTAGATAAGCTCTCCTGCTTCCATCCGTAAGCAACAGCCCTTAGCAGAGCAATAAGGGTCGTAGGAGTGGCAATGATCACCCCCTGGCTTGCACCGTACTCAATGAGCGAGGGATCGGCTTCCATGGCGATAGAAAAGATCGTCTCCGAAGGCAAAAATAAAACAACAAATTCCGGCGTCGGCTGGAAATGTTCCCAATAGGTTTTCTTACCGAGCGTCGAAATATGGTCTTTGACATGCCTCGCATGCTGCCGGAACTTTTCCAATCGGATAGGCTCCATCTCCGTGTCGATGCCATCTAAATACGACTCGAGAGGCACTTTTGCGTCAATGACGACTTGCCGATCCCCGGGAAGGCGGACAATCAGGTCCGGTTTTCTCCGCTGCCCATCAGTCAAATCATACCCCTGCTCAAAGAAATCGCAGTGCTGCAACATTCCAGCAAGCTCAACAACACGTTTAAGCTGGATTTCCCCCCACCGTCCTCTGCCTGCAGGCGACCGGAGCGCTTTTACTAACTTCGTGGTCTCAGATTTGAGTTGGTGCTCGGCATGCATAAGGGCATGGAGCTGCTCCTTCATCTGGCCATGGTCAGATTTACGCTCATTTTCCAAAAGCCGCATTTGCGCATGTATCTTCTCTATCATGACCCCAATGGCTTTTTGCTTTTCTTCTAAATCTCTTTGCTGGGATTCAAAGAGCGTGTTGTTCGCTTGCTCTAACGCCTCTGCTGAGACAGTCCGGAAAGATTCTCTCAGCTCTTCTTGATTTTTGATTTTTTCTTCCGCTAAGGCGCACCGAATGAGAAGTTTTTGATGACGATAGCCTAAATAGCAAAGCATGCAGAAAAGTGCGATAGCTGTGATAGCTAGGGCGATCATTCCGACTCCTCTTCTTCAGGTTCAAAATCTTCGAGTGTTTTTGATTTTTTCCCCGCGATCATCCGGATGAACGATAAAATGACTCCAAGGATAATATAGCCCCAGGTCATGCCAAACAACATGAGCGGAAAATAGTGCAGGAGACCATAGAGCAAAAAGATCGCAAAGACCACCGTCAGCAAGACGAGGTGAAACGAAGGGACTCTAAAATGGAGCGCTTTTAAACTGGGGAATTTCCAACGGCTGATCATTAAAAAACCCAAAATCGCCCAAATACAGGTCAGGGTAATGGCCGTCGAAGTCTCCTCTAATTTGAACCACTCCCCTGCATAAGGGGTCGCAAAAAAGAGATTTGTTGAAACGGCAGCGATCGCTGCAGCCGGGATCGGAAGGCCCGTAAAATTTTTCTTCTGAGCCGCTTCCTCTTCCACATTCCCCTTGGCCTTAGTCGCCCTGACGCTAAACCTCACCAGCCGTAAAATGCCGCAGATCGAGTAAATCATTGCTCCAACGACGGCAAAAAACGACAGGCTGGTCCCTTGTTCTAATGATAAGCTCTTCAATAAAAGGACCGAAGGCGCCACACCAAAAGAGACTGCGTCAGCCAGCGAATCAAAGACAAACCCGAACTCACTTTCCGCCCGAATGACCCGGGCAATTGCCCCGTCTAAGAGATCGGCAAACGCTGAAACCAAAATCAAGATGACCGAGGTAAACAAAACTTGGTAGCTTCCCTCGCCTGGCTCGACCATATTGACCTTGAAGATCACAAAAAGGCCGCATGCCAGTGCAAATGCGGTAATCACATTCGGGATTAAATAAACTTGTCGTCTCATCCCCTCAATTTAACATAACTGCGAAGTATTTGCAAACTTGAGAGGTCGTTGCAAAACTCGCTTTGGAGCCCAAATTCGATGATTTTCGATTAGGGGTTGTCAAATAATAACTTTTAGAGTTATCGAGGAGAAAAACGGTTCAGATTTTAACGATTTTCTCGAGACAGGTATTGCATCAATACCTGCGAGAGAAAATCGTCAATAAGGTGAACCGATTTTTCCCTCGAGAACTCTAAAAGTTATTGTTTGACGACCCCTTAGGTTTGGTTTTTGCGCCAGCTAAATCGTTCATTTTATTGTTTGACAGTCCCTAACCTTTGGCGGTTGGAGCGGCCTCGGCCAATTGAGCAAGTAACAGCGCCGTGGCTGCAAGAACCTGCCTATTTTGGTCATCAGAATAGCTGATCAACTGGGGTTGAGAGACGGGTGGGATTTTGCTCATATTTTGTGACCCCATTTTTCATGGTGTTTTGGTTTGGGCTTGGAGGCTACCGTGCTCTTATAGTCGTCAATTTCACGCTCGGCATTTTTAAAATGTTTCATATCCATCGCCGCAAAATCGCCTTTAGCAAGCATGTTTTTGACTTCCTCTTCAGACATTCCGGTTTTTTCGATCGCTTGTTTGGAATAGAGTTGAAGTTTTTCTTGTAGTTCTTGAGACTCTTTTATGGCGAGTGTTTTTTCTTCTTCAGTTCCTGTCTCCATCGTGGTACGGATCTGCTCAAAGAATTTAATGGTCTCATGAACAAACCCTTCCATTTGGGCCATTGTTAACGCTTTAGGGTTTTTAAAGAATTCGTCCAGCTTTCTGATTAGACTATTAGTCATATAATATTGCCTCTCTTATTTTATGTTATTTTATAAACGTTAATTTATCAATATTAATAATAACTGTATTGCTTCAGACTGACAATCAAAGACTTACCCCATCTCTTTCATCTACAGTGAGATACTGATAGTTTGCATAGGTTCAAATAGTAAAATCCTCTCATTCTTAATGAGTTAAAATAAAACTACAAATCATATCAATTAATTTAACTCTTTGATATCCAACTACCTGCATCTTCAGCGCCCTTCTATTTTTTTTCGCAAGCAGCTAAAAATCAAGCGTTTTCAACAATTAAATAAATATTTGACTTAATATTAATAAATTCTTTATACTAAACATAGGGACACTCTAACTTTAATAACAAAGGTAATAAAAACTATGTCAGGGATCACACCAGAAATGCTTGCTTATCTTGCAGCCCATGAGCCTCATCTCGCTACAGCCTCCTCTGGCAACGTAAACTACAACCTGCCTTACGGCCCTGGAAACGATCTTTCTAAGAACCAGACCTGGGGTACAGGCATACCGTTGCTTCCAAATGGTCAAATTAACATTAGCGCCCTGATCCAACAAATTAACAAACTCTTTACATGGGTAACCAATGGCGACCAAGCCGACACTAACACCCAGCTCGATATATATGCGCTGCTGCGCAACATTGGAGCCGTTTGGGGTCAGCTCAACTCTCAACAACAAGCTGAGCTCAACCAAGTCTTCAACGCAAGCTTCACAGGCCCAGATGGAAAGACCGAAACCGTCCTTCAGGCGATCGCAACAGACATCATTAACACAATCGTTGGAGGTACATACTTCCTTAACAATAAGAACTTAGGGGATGCCCAAAACATGATGAACTCGATCATTTACGACTTAAATCCCATGATCGAAGGCGGTGCCTCATTCCTGCGACCGTTCGAAGATGCAATAAACAACTTGAACTTATCAAGTTATATCGATTCCCTGCCTCCAGGCCTGACCATGACTACATTCATGGAACTCCAAGCATTCCAATTTGAGCAAGACTTCGCGATGAATCCTAACGTCACAGGGGCAACCAACCAGCAGATGCACGACTGGATCCAAGACCTGACTGCAGGCCTTCCGGCAGACTTAGCGCTCATTATTCTCATTATGGTCGTCATGATGAGCGTAACCGGCGACCAACAGGTAACTTTGTCGGGTAAAAGTAATGAAACCAACGCACTCACAAAAGGCGTTATCAATCGACTCGCTTCCCTTCAATCGGCATGGAATGCTAACCAAGGAAAGTGGACGCCGGCCACAGCCACAGCCTTCTATAATAGCTTAGCGGCAGTGCAATTCGTTGTCGGTGGAAATACGAACGGACAAATGCTCAATGGCGATCAGAGGTTCCAATCAGACCAAACGGCCGTCAACCAGCTCTATAACGACTTTAACCTCGATCCTCAGTTCAACTCTGGCGCAACCGGCGGAATCACCGTCACAGTTCCGGGCGTAACTACTCCTGTTAACCTTGGAACACTCTATAATTGCGCACAACTCGGTAAACCGATTCCAGGGACGAACATTATGGTCACCATGGACGGATCGAATGGTTCAGTGAACTTCTGTACGATGATGAACCAAATTTCGGTGGACCCGGCTAACCCGACTATTCCGCCTGCAAGCCTTACGACCGTGAGTGCCGACATGTCGAACGCGTTAAACGCGACATCCTCACAGTCGCAATCGCTCGGGACAGCTGTTCAGTCTTTTGAATCCGTGATCCAAAAATTCGAACAGTTGATCACTCAGATCTTGCAATGCGTATTGACCTTCGAGAAGCAAACGACATCAGCGTCGGCTTCAGCAGGTAACTAAACTACTTTAAAACATAAAAAGAGGAAAACTATGTCAGACAACAACAATCTCCTAGTAACCCCAGGCTCAGGAACAAGCCAAAGCACTCAAGGTTCTTTCGATAACGTCGCTTCGAACCAAGAGCTTCAGCAAGCTTTTATTAACATGCTGAGCGCCCTGACGAATGGGATCGCCTTTATTGCAGAGTTCCAGAACGCCAACAGCAAGGCCGGAGTGTACCAAAATGATGTTTATTGGAGACAATATATGCTACCCGTCTGGGAAGACGAAACGCAACACAAAGATGACCCCAACTGGAAACCGACCGATGCTGAGTCATTAGATATGACTACCTACTCATCAGCTGTACAGGAAGAAAACGCTAACGTATCAGAGATCAACCAAGGTGTTTCAACAATGTCGAGCGCGCTGACGAACTTACAGTCGTCTATCACCGGCGACAGTAATAACTCGAATACAACAACCGGAGATGCTATCGATACAATGCTAGCCTCCATGGTATTACACGCTTAAAAACATTAAAAAATAGGCAATCGTATGGCAACCCATTCTCTATATCTTAACACCCTTCCTTCAACGGAGAAGGAGAGCAAAGTTCAGCTGACCGTCATCAAAGACAGCAGCGATACGACCCAAAACGTATCGCTGAACGTACTGATGAATCAGATCTGCTCGATGATTCAGCTTCTTCACTATATCGAAGGCGAACTGGAAACCAACCAGTCCAAATTAGCCAGGGAAAACAACCAGGCTGCACAATTAAACGTTGATGCGATCAAAGGAGAGGGCAACCAGGCAATCGAAAAAGCGAAACAAGCTCAGCACGTTGCAAAGCGCCCCTGGTGGGAAACCCTCATCCAAGTCGTGCTGTCTATCGTAGCGGTCGTCATTGGCTTCGTTACTGCCGGTATACTCGGAGCTGTCTTAGCTGCAGTTATTATCGTGCTCACAACTGTCCCGATACCAGGTTTGAATGGTCAGACAATCACCGGATTTACTGCGTCTAAGATTGCTCAGGCGCTCGGCAAAGCTTACGGCTGGAGCCAAGCGAAGATCCAGGAAGTCACAGGTTACATCAACCTGGCTATCGGTGTCGTATTAGCCGTTGCTTCTTTCGGAGTTGGATTTGCAGGAGCCACTGTATCAGCTGCTAATGCTGCTACAACTGTTGCTGAAGATGTCCTCGAAGAAGGTATTGAACTGACCGACACAACTCTAGAAACGGGCTCTTCTGTTGTAGAAGATGGAGCAAATGCTGAAACAACCGCAGAGACTGCTTCAAACACCAACAGCAATGCGATGAGATTCGCTAAATTTAGCGCAGTCAACGCCTTTGTTTCACAAGTCGCCGGTTCTAACTGTTTGACGGATATCATTATGGGGTCAATAATGCACTACAATCCTCATGCTTCCGACACATTAAAAGAAGTGCTCGAAGCCATTGCGGCTCTTCTTACCATTCTCGTTGCAGTTCTCGGGGCTGTTGCGAGTGGAAAAATTTGCCTTTCCAATATCGGCACTGATTTAGCGGAAGATAGTTCATTGCTCGGCAAACTCGCTGCAAAACTCGGAACCTCTGCATCGCGCCTAACCAGCACCGTTATGACAGGCAATGGGATAGCGCAAGGCGCACTCAGCGGATACCAGGGCGGATGCGATGTTTATGCGGCTGTCTTGCAATCCCAAGTCACCCGCTTGCTAGGTCAGGAGAAGGTTTCTCAAGAAATCAGCGAGCTGATCAGCCAAACCATGAACCAGATTAACGGGATGCTGAAAATCATTTCTGATGAATTCGACCAATTGTTAAGCAATATCAAGAGTATTGGACGATTCGGCGCATCAGAAGCAGCAGCAATGATGAGAGCAAGCCAATCAGCCTAATAAAAAAAACTAACAGGAGAAAAATTATGACAAACTTTTTAAGCACAGCACAACTCACACCGGGAGCCGCATGTTGGAAAGCGCTTCTTGAGATCGAATCGGAAATGTCTCATGCGTACATTGAAGCGATGGAAGCATCTAAAAATCTGATGAAAGCCCAACCGCTTTTCACGCAAGCGACACTGGGCTCCTATAAGGCGCAAGCAAATAACCAGCTGATTTCGGGCAGCATCGGCGGCGGAAGCGAGATCGCAGCAGGCCTGACTCAATTTGGTCTTAGCTACAAGGGTGATCTGGAAGGTGACAAGGCCTTTAAAGAAACGATGGAACCTGACACGCTCAGAGTAACAGCCGAGAATGTGACCCCTCCTGCACCAAGAACAAGCACAACTCCAAACTCTACAGCAGCTGCGACAGTCGAAGGTAGGAACGAAGCTCCCACTACGCAAACAGATGAAACTAGAACATCTGAAAGATCTGCTATTCAAACGAGAGAGGAGGGCCAAAACAGTACATCGACAAGAGAAGATGCAGATGAAAAAGCTAAAACAAAAGCCGAGAAGCAGAAGAAACTCGGAGAACAAAGACGTCAGGGAGTGGTCCAAAAATATCAAAACTATGTACAGCTGTCCGGAGCTGTCCTCCGTGGTCTTGGAACAACCGCATCAACCCCGTTCAATTCGCAAGCGACCCAAAATGCCGGTCTTGCACAGGCTGTTGGGAACGTCACCCAAGGCAATCAGACTGCGCAAAATTCATACAACACTTTGACGCAGACCTACAAAGATGCATTTACGAATGCAGCTCAGGTCTTGGCCGGTGTTGTCGCGGCTCAAAGCCATTAAACCCCAGCCACAAGATTTGAGTATAACAACCGCGAGGGAAATTCCCTCGCGGTTTTTTTTATATACCGAATGTGATTCAAAAGTTGGGAATTTGGCCATTTTGGAGACTTTAAGCCATTGGAAGGCAGCAATTTGTTTGAACTTATACCATTTGTAGAAAATAAAGTCATAATTTGACAAGGAGGCGGCATAAATTTTAGTGTCTGGAGCGAGCGACCATTGCCGAATGGCAAGGCGCGAGCGAAGATCTAAAATTTATTGCCAAGCTGACGCAGTCAAATATGA
>DASUCX010000191.1:0-2841 GCA_036275855.1 Rhabdochlamydiaceae bacterium | reverse complement strand
CATTTGGTTGTCGATGTTTTTGGAGAATTTTCCTACAAACGGATGCGTTTTCCTTCGGCTAAAAATCATGTGCACGGTCAAAAGGCGCAAGTGGGCGGATTTCTCTTAGGTCTGGGCCTGGGATATGCTTTTTAATCCAACGGTTTGACGTATACCGAACGTGACTCAAAAATTGGTTTTTTTCTTCAACTTTATATATATTTTAAGCATGCGTCTAAAAAACATCCTTTTCGCTTCTCTTTTATCTCTCAGTCTCACTCAGTGCACATGGCAGCCTGCTGCTTCTAAAGAATTCGAACCTGCTCCGGCTCCCGTGATCCACCGTACCGGATACACGCTTGCGTATGACGGAAAAACCCGTAATGCCAACTGGGTCTATGAAGAATTGACAGCTGAAAGCCTAGAAGGAAAGGCCGAGCGGTCAAAGTTTGACTTCATGGAAGATCCTCTGCTCCCAGCACATCTAAGAGCCAGCAAGTCCGATTATCGAGGATCGGGCTATGATCGAGGGCATCTCTGCCCTGCTGGCAATGCCCACTTCAGCCCTGAAACGATGAAAGATACGTTTTATCTCTCGAATATCAGCCCACAACATCCGCAGCTCAACCGGAAATATTGGGCCAAGCTTGAAAAATACGTTCGAGATATGACCAAAAGCTACGTCAAAGTGTGTGTGATCACCGGGCCTCTTTTCATTCCGGAATTAAATGAGGATGGAAAAAAATACGTCCGGTATCAGGTCATTGGGGAAAATCAAGTCGCCGTTCCGACCCATTACTTTAAAGTCATCTATGGGAAAACCGATCTCAAGGTAGTCACAGAAGCGTATCTCATCCCCAATCGGCCAATCGACAACGACCCTCCTCTACAAAATTTTTCAGTCCCATTGGAAAAGGTCGAGAAAGCTGCCGGCTTGACGTTTAGAAAGATTCCCTGAGACACTCGTCTAAGACAGAAGCAAGCTCTGCATAGTGAGCAAGTGAAGGTTTAATATTGGAAACGACTCTTTCCATCTCTTTCTTCGGATTTTCTGCGATCGCAGGAATCTTGCGGATTCTTCCCACATCGAGCTGGACTGCACGCCCTTCAAAGAACCCATAGTTTTTATAAAGTGTTTGGAGTCGATCGGTATACCCTTTTTGCGCGCGGGAGAGAAAAAGATCGTAGATCTGCTTCACACTTGCTTTGGCCCCTTCGACATCACCACTCTTTAAAAGCCTATCTAAATGGTGCATGGTGAGTTCAACTTTTTTCTGAAGCACAAACGGATAGGCATCGAGTTGAATTTGATGGTCATTCCCCTCTTTATCAGTCAGCTTCATCGTTTGAGCAAGAGATGTGGAAGGATCAAGATGGACATAGACAAGCCCCGTCTCTTCTTTGAGATCTTTAAAAGCCAGCTCATAACGGAGAAAATACTTTTTCAGCCGCTGCTTTTGCCGAAAATACGTGTTGGTGATCCACTTCAACGAATTGAGGCGACGCAGCTTGGCAAATTGATCGAACCAGTTCTTTTTGATCACTGTCCGAGGATTGAAAAACTTAATCACATACTTTTTATCTTGGCTCTCATACACCGTACTTTGTCCGCCATGGCTCAAATACGTAAATGGCTGTCTCAGGATGTCCACCGCTTCTTTCTTCACTGCTTCGCTAGGATATATTCTTTCCTCAAGACTTAGTATAAATGGATGGTAGAAGTCTTTAGGTCCAAACTCTCGATGGTGATAGAGATAAATCACGTGGATACCGGCTGCTGCGATAAGCACAAAAGCAATACAGCTCAGCCACACAATCACTTTCTTCACAGCGCCTTCCTGGTATCATCGAGGCATTCATCGAGAACAAGGGCAAGTTCCGGCGGAAGCTGTTTAGAGAGATTCCCCACGATCCTTTCAAGATCTTGTAGCGGAGCTTTTAGAACTTTTTCATTCCATTTGATCCTTCCGACATCGAGCTGGATTGCACGGCCATTTGCAAATCCGTAATTTTTACGAAGGCTTTGACGGTGGTCCGTGTACCCTTTCTGTGCGCGCGTCAGAAATAACTGGTAAATTTGTTTAACGCCTTCTTTCGCCTCCTGTTTCATCTCTGGAACCAACCCTTTTTCTAATAATTGTTCTAGGTAAGTCGAGGCAATAGAGACTTTTTCCTGCAGAATAAATGGGCAGACGTCAAGATTCACCCTGTACGACTTCCCTTCTTGATCCACCACGTCGATTGTTTTCGAAAGACAGCTTGACCGATCAAAATGGAGATAAATCAGTCCAGACTCTTCTTTGAGGTCTCGGAAAGCCAATCGATGACATCTGAAGAATTTCAACAATCTTGCTTTTTTTTCAAAATATGTTTTTTTGATCCATTTCCAAGAATTCATCTGCCGAAGCCGGCTATACCGATGGAACCAGTTTTCTTTGATCGTATTGCGGGGATTGAAGAATTTTAGAACATAGTGATGATCTGCGCTCTCAAATGCTGTCACCTGTGTTCCCGATCCGAGGTATGTAAATTTTTGGTTCAAAATTTGCGCCACTCTCTTTTTTTCTGCTTCATTCGGAGCCTGGCCTTCTAACTTCAGAATAAACGGATGTTGGAAAGCGGGAGGGCTGAATTCCCGGTGGTTGTAGAGATAGACTAGATGGCCTGCCATGAGTACAAACATGCCTAAGATCAAAGAAAGTAATCTTTTCAACACTTCTCTCCATAGACTAAGTAGATGCATTCATCCTCTCCACGGATGAGCGGAAGATCCAATGCTTCTTTGAGTGTCATCCAGCGGTATTCTTGATGTTCCTCTGGATCGATCACGATTTGATCTGGAAGTTCCGGCAACATATGACC
>DASUCX010000190.1:0-6119 GCA_036275855.1 Rhabdochlamydiaceae bacterium | reverse complement strand
ATCTTCGATTCCCTCGATGAGGTCGAGGCTCTTGAAAAAGAAATTGCCGAAGAACTCGACGATCCGCCAAAGCCTCTCAATCCGTTCTTTGTCTCCACTGTTTTTAGCATCGTCGGCACCGGCCTCCTCGTGATCTCATGGAAAAAAAAGAAGAAACTCTTTTCCTCTTCTCCGGAAAACAAAGATCCTGAATAATCAAAACTGATATGAATGGCTTCTGCCCCCTAGCATCAGGCTCGAAAGGAAATGCTATTTTCTTCGGAACAAAAAACACACGCATCTTGATTGATGCAGGCATTTCCGCCAAAGCTGCCTCTGACCGGCTCGATGAGATCGGCGCCGCTCTTTCCGAGATCGATGCCATCTTGATCACCCATGAACATACCGATCACATTAAAGGACTCTCCTCTCTCGCGTTAAAACACAAGATCCCCGTCTTTGCCAATAGCGACACCGCCAAAGCCATCGTCGACATTTTAGGCGATGCTCCGAAGTTTAAGATCTTTTCAACAGGCGAGACCTTTGAATTTGGAGATATTGAAATCCATCCTTTCAGTGTCCAGCATGATACACTCGATCCTGTCGCTTTCACGATCAAAACGAAAGATCACAAAATTGGCATCTGCACAGATCTTGGCTTCGCAACAACCCTTGTCAAAAATCATCTGAAAAACTGCGACTACCTTTATATCGAAGCTAACCATCAGCCATCGATGGTCCATGCCAGTAGCCGCCCCCAAATCTATAAACAACGGGTCCTCAGCCGCCAAGGCCACCTGTCGAATGAACAATGCGCCGAGCTCCTCGCAGAGATTGTTCATCCCAAGCTCAAACACATCCATCTCGCCCATCTGTCAGAAGAGTGCAACAATCCCCAGCTGGCCCTCGAGATCATTTCCGCCAAACTTGCAGAACTTGAATATCAGATCGAAACCTCGATCGCTTTTCAAGATTCGATCAGCCGCGCCATTTTATTTTAAAAAATTATTTGACACTTTTTGTTTCATTTCTGTAGAAGCCATATGTATAGCTCAAAGGGGGAATGGGATGGCTTCAACGCAAGTTTTGCTTGAAATGGAAAAAAAGCTCGACGAACTCATCGCTAACGCCAATCAACTTCGCGACTGCGAAGATAGCACCGGCGCCTCTGCAGAGTTAGAGCACAAACAAGAACTGTTATTGAATGCGCTCCTCCAACTCAATAACAGCATCGATGAGAATGAAAAACACCAACTATGGCAACGCTCTCCTGACAAATATCTGACCGTCGAAAAAAAGATCGTCAAACTTAGCAAGCTCAATCAAAAACTCCTCAGGTCTACTCATCCCAAGCACGTTAAGAAAGCACGCATCCATAAACGGAAATTTAAAAAACCGCCGACACAACTGTCGTTGGACATCAATTAAGAATTTGCCTGCAGAATCGTCCTAGCTTGCTCTGCAAACTTTGCCCACGGCGCTCCTGAGATAATCTTAAGCTCTCCTGTTTTTAACAAATGATCCTGAGCTTCAAAACGCGTCATATGATCTAATCGAGCTAAGATGTTTCCTTTCAGCGATTTCCAAAGAGAAACAAAATACGCTCGTTGAAATTTCATAGCATAGGAATCCGTTGGATCTGAAATAATCCAATCAGGAGGCTGGTCGCTAATCGCTTTTGTATGCGATGGCCCAACCAAAGTCGTCCAGACACCTGCCGCTATATCGCCAAATGATTCTTCCTGAACCTTTTTTCCTGGAGCAGGCTGAGAGGGAGTGTGCGATTGGGGTTGAATTACTTGCCCAGCCACAACTCGGGCATTTCTGTTTTGTGCTTTTACTTGTTGTTGTCTCAGCTGCTCTTGCCCTGATGTAGGATATATTGAGGTTGCATCACTTGTTTTTGTTATTGCAGAAGAGGACGTAGGCTGGCTTTGCGAGTCTGTTGCTATACCCCCGGTTGATGAAGCGTCACTTTCAAGAGGACGCAGCACTGTATCGAGCTGATTTATTCGATCTTCAAGATAGACATTGATTTTAAATAAGGCAGTGATCGTATAAAAAGTGATCACTGTGAGAACACTAGTATAAAGAGCGCACTGTGTGAAAGAGCAGGAATAAATCCAGCAGAAAGAAGATGCAATCACGAATTGGGCGATAGCTACCCCGAATAACTCGTAAAGTTGTTCGCCACCGATCGTGGTTCCATTGTGATACGTCAGTGGATGGAGTAGATGATGAATAGCTCCCATAAATCTCTCCCTATTTCAGGAGGAAATTTTAACGAAAGAGTCCCAAATACTCAAGAAATGCCATTAGCTTGCTATTAGTTTGCGAAATCCGAGTCTCAAGTTTCTCTATTTGTGTTTGTATTTTTTTAGCCCTTTGATCAATGGCAGCACCTTTCTGTTCAAGTTCTACCGCAAGCTCTGAGTACCTCAAATAAGATGAATAAACACTAACTATTTGTGCCAGATCGACAGAATCCTTGGATTGGCTTATCGGAGGTAGGTATTCCTTAATCTTGGCTAGGGTTGTCCTAACTTCTTCGCTAAGTTCGCTTATTTCTGTTTTTAATTGAGCTGCCTGTTGATTAAGGGGTATACCCAAACAACTTGAAGAATCGGTTTTTGGTATAACAGCCGATTCTGAAAGTTGCGTAACGCCTCTTTCAGAAGGACGTCCTGCATTAGCTGAATTTTGATTTGTATTATCCCCAGTATAGACATAGGCTTTAAACACGGCCGTGCAAGCATAAAAGGTGATCACCGTGCAACTACTAATGAAAAAAGCGGCTTGGTAATTAGGCGACCAGGAATTTGGCCAAGCTGCCCATGATGTAAACACGGACTCCACGAAAATTATTCCAAGTGAAAATAGCAAGTGTCTTTTAGTGATCTGGCTTCCACCTTCACATGTCAGCGGATGAAGCAAATGATGAACAATAGCGCCAGCCATAAATCCTTTTTTTTATGGCAAAGAGTTTAACGCGAAAGTCTCAAAAAATCAATAACTTGCAAGATCGCGGAGCGCTTTTTCAAGGTCGTGGCGCTGAGGAAGAACGGCGTCTTCGAGGACTTTGCAATACGGAACGGCGCAATCTTTCCCTGCAACACGGGCAATGGGAGCGTCGAGGTATTGGAACGCTTTTTCGCCGATCGTGGCAGCGATCTCCGCCCCGAAGCCGTTATTGCGTGCAGCTTCGTGGGCAATCACGAGTTTGCCGGTCTTTTTGACAGAGGCTAAGACCGTCTCAACATCGCAGGGAACAATCGTGCGAAGATCGATCACCTCGACGTTAATCCCCTCTTTGGCGAGCGTTTCAGCGACTTCCGAGGCCATGACAACCATCATTCCCCAGCCGACAATAGTCACATCGGATCCTTCACGGACGATTTTAGCTTTACCTAAAGGAAGAAGCTCTTCATCGGCGGGCTCGGGACGTGCGCAGAAGACGCGCTGACGGTAGAGTCCTTTGTGTTCTAAGAAAATGACAGGATTCGGGTCGCGGATCGCGGCTTTTAAAAGCCGTTTTGCATCGGCGGTATTGCTAGGGATCACGACTTTAAGACCTGGGCAATGGGCTAAATACGCTTCAATGCTTTGAGAATGGTAAGGTCCGCCTTGGATATATCCACCATAAGGCATCCGGATCACCAAAGGGCAGTTCCATTCGCCATTAGCGCGGTAGTAGAAGCTAGCAACTTCGTTGAAAAGCTGGTTCATGCCAGGCCAGAGATAGTCGGCAAATTGGATCTCAGCGACAGGTTTGATCCCATCGACTAAAGACATCCCTAAAGCAATCCCGATAATGGATGATTCGGCTAAAGGAGAATTGAAACATCTTTCGACACCAAATTTCGCTGTCAGGCCGCGGGTGACACCAAAAACGCCTCCTTTGCCATGTGCAACGTCTTCTCCGAAGATGACGATTTTCGGATTTTTTTCCATCTCTTCATCGATCGCATGATTCAGAGCATCGACAATAACAATCGACTCGCCTTTTGCCACATACTCTTCGTTTAGGGCAATTTCAGGAGTCGGGGCAAATACTTTATCCGCGGCAGTGGCAACATCTGGGAAAGGAATCTGCTCGGCTTCCGCTGCGGCCATTTCAATCTGCGTGAAAGCGAGTTTCTTCATTTCTTCGATTTCTTCACGTGTAGCCATGTCCATATCGATGATCCACTTTTCTAGGCGCGG
This sequence comes from Rhabdochlamydiaceae bacterium, assembly GCA_036275855.1. Classification (GTDB taxonomy): domain Bacteria; phylum Chlamydiota; class Chlamydiia; order Chlamydiales; family Rhabdochlamydiaceae; genus PALSA-1444. Next base: position 1,937 of record DASUCX010000190.1, on the reverse strand, counting down.
AATCGGGTCTTTGGCTTTTTCAGCAAGCGTGCATTCAGGATCTTGGTATTTTAAAGGATCGTCGCTATTACTATGAGCTCCCATGCGAGGCACTTTGGCAACGATGAGGCTAGGTCCTTCTTTACGGCGGGCTTTAGCAACCGCAACAGCTAGAGCCTGGGAGGTTTGTTCAAAGTCGCAGCCGTCGATCTCATGGACATCGAGTCCATGATAACCGCGGGCCATTTTTGCAATCGTGCCACCGGTGGTCTGGTCTTTGACAGGAACAGAGATCGCCCAGCCGTTATCTTGGACGATGAAAATAATCCCTAACCGGTGGAGGCAAGAAAAGTTGAGAGCTTCATGAAAGTCACCTTGAGAGGTCGATCCGTCTCCGCCAGAGACATAGACAACATCATCTTGTCCAAGGAATTGAACGCCTTTGGCAACGCCGACTGCTTGTAAGTATTGTGAACCGACACAGCTTGATTGGCACGGCATCCGGAGCTGTTTATGGACAAAGTGCTCGGGCATCATCCGTCCGCCTGAGTGGTGCGGAACATCGCGGGCTAAGAAAGCTCCGAGTAAATCTGTTAATGAAGAACCGATCCCCAGAGCAAATGCACGGTCGCGGTAGTAAGGAAGTCCCCAGTCTTTTCCGGGAATTAAACTGAGTGCTGCAACAGTCCCGATCAGCTCATGGCCTGCGACAGAAAGTTGAAACGTACCGCCTTTATTTTGGCGAGAGAGTTTAAAACACTTGTCATCCATGAAGCGCGTAAGAACCATCACCTCGAGCGTTCGCAAGGCGAGCGCCCTGCCGATTTGTGATTCGATGAGAGTCTCTGTCATTTTTTCTTTTTCGGTTGAATCGGTGTCACTTTTTTCATTGGAGCTTTTGGAGCTGGCGCCTCTTCTGCTTCGACTTTTTTCTCTTTACGCCGTGGAAGAAAACCTTTGACAACATCGAGAAGTCCTCGTTTCTTTGGAGCCTCTTCCGGCTCTAGGCTAACCATCGGCTCTTGTTGAGAAACCGTCTTGAAGAATTTTTGATCTCTTTCCCCCACGATATCTTCAATACCCGACAGACGGCTGGAGAGCTGGCGGAGCGATTCAAGGCGCTGCGACAGCGCTTCGAGTTTGGTATCGACTTTGACACGCGTTGTTCCACGCAGATTGGCCAGAAGCTCGGCTTCTGTTCCATAACGAGAAGAGAAAGTAACGGCGGAAGCGGTCGTGATATCCGGCAGGTATAAGAACATGCGACAGGCCGGAGGAACCGTGGTATAGATATCTCCTGTCAGCTGCGGCTCAATTTCGACTTTCACTTGCTGTTTGGGAGGGCGGCCCCGTTTTGGGCGAGGATTGAGGGCTTCGTTCGAGTAATAGGTTTTAGCTTTTTGGTTCAAGACTTCACGCGCTTGAGCCACATCTTTTCCGACTTTCGCCTCGAAAAGCTGCTGCTTGACCTTTTCCATGACGATTTTCGGCAGATCGAGGTCTTCTTCGAAGACAAAGACAAACTCTTGAGATCTTAACCACTCAATGATTCGGATTCTCATTCTTTCGACGTAGTATTGTTGCCACTTTTCGAGTTCAGTGAGGTGGTCGTAGATGAATTCAAGAAAATTTTCCCTCGCCTCTTTCGACTGGATGACGTCTAATAGCTTCTCTTTCGTGTCGATGTCGTAAACTTTTTCGTTGACAAACCCCTCCATGAACTTCTTCGTCTCATAGAAGGTCATCTTCGGCAGCTGCGCAAAACGATTGGGGTGCTCGTCTAATTCAAGGGTAAAATCATCAAGCTCCTTCTGCCCTTTATCGAGGTCCATATAGAGGATAAACCCTTCGACGCGGTCTAAATAAAAATCCCTTTCATCGTCGGATTTAGCAAATGCATCGATTAAACGGTGGAAGCGGAGCAAAAGAGGGTTCTGGGCTTTGAGATAGGAATTTGT
>DASUCX010000189.1:0-8741 GCA_036275855.1 Rhabdochlamydiaceae bacterium | reverse complement strand
AAGGGGGGTTGTATTGGATTAATACTACCCCTTTGTCGATAGTCGAATCCCCGGGGCTTTGACACAGGCCGGACGGCAAAATCTTTTGAGTACGCTCCCTAAATCCACTTTCCTCGAGAAGCTGATGAACTCTTTTGATGCTCTCGACAGGAAGCGAAAAAAAGAGATCCCGTTCTTCCGGTGTAGGAAAAATACCAATGCGGCGGAGTGCATCGAGATTTTTCTCCACGGTATGGCGCGGTGTTTTGCAGTTTTTCACGAGGTGAGAATAGATTTTCCGTTTACCCTTAAACCCTTTTCCTTCTGGATCGATTCCAACACAGATTTTAGCTCCAGAGACAAACGCAGCAATCGCGCCTCTGTCACCTTCGGTAAGGTTAATCACAAGGTCGTATTTTTCTTTCCGGACTGACTTGAGCAAGGAAAGCTCTTTCAATCCCTTTCCAAAAAACCCGAGTTTTTTCCAGCCTCGGTCGTAAGAAAAAAATTTCTGGATCGCAGGATGACCGTCTAACATGGGAACGGTATCTTTGTAGACCATCGCATGAATTTCCGCTTGAGGAATCGCGGCTTGTAAATTGGAAAAGACAGGAGAAGTGAGTAGCACATCGCCATGGTGGCGGAGTTTGATCACGAGAATTTTTTTCACACGGGTCAAATCGGGATAATTTCCATACTTCATATAATCTTCTCCACCGCTTGCACAATCGTTTCTTCAGGAATGAAATTCACGTTATGCGCATCGCTTAGACAAATCGCTTTTTCAGAAAGAGGAGCCCATTCCCACATCTTTGTTCCTCCAAATAACACCACTTGAGATTTGTCCAGAGCTGCTGCGAGATGCATAATCCCTCCGTCCCCAATGAAGAACGCATCGACTGAAGCCATGAGTGAGATGAAGAGTTCAAAGGAAGGCGTTGGGATGATCTCTGATGGCATCGTGAGCCCTTTTGCTAGCAGTTTAGCCTGTTCAAAATCAGCCGGCTCGCAATTGATGATGACTTTGAACGGCTTTTCGATCTGGTTGAGAATCCGCTGCGTTTTATCGGCATCCAGCATGCTACCGAGCCTGTTATTTGTGACAGAAACCAAAAGCGTCTTTTGATCAAACTGAAAAGACGGAGTAACTTTTAGACGCGGACGCAAGCCAGCAGGCACCGACTCGAACGAAGGATCGAGCAGTCTCAGGCTTTTGAGCATTTGATGCCTTTCTTCCTTCGGATCATAGAGCCGTGGCTGATTGATCAGCCGCGAGTGCCAAGCCCGATCGACATAAGCAATCCGGTTTTTTCCTCTCAAAAGATACAAAAATAAATTTAACAATTTCATGGGAGACGGCTTCGCAGAAATCAGCAGATCAAATTTTTTATACCGGTTTTCCCAGACCGTTTTTAAAAAAGAGAGATATTTATTCGCCAAGGAGGGAAGCACGACCGTCTGATCAATCCCCTCTAGGTAAGGCACGAGCGGCGCACCTCTTTCATCCACAAAAAGCGTCACTTGGCACCCCGGAAACCGGTGTTTGCAAAGGCTCACAAGAGGCATGACACAGAGGAGATCCCCCAGGCCATTTCGTCGAATAATACCTATCCGTTGCGGCTGCATATCGGCCGATTATAGACTATTTCTTCCTCGACGGAAAGTCAAAAACACGATACAATCAGCTCCATTAAAGAGGAAATATGAAAACAGAACAAACACTATCGATCATTAAACCCGATGCCGTTGCTGACAACCATATCGGTGAAATTCTGTCCCGTTTTGAAAAAGCCGGCCTTAAAATTGTGGCTGCGAAAATGGTCCACCTCACAACCGAGCAAGCCAAAGCTTTCTACGCCGTGCATGCCGCCCGTCCTTTCTACATGGACCTTGTGACCTTCATGACAGAAGGCCCTGTCTTAGTGACTGTTTTACAAGGTTCCGATGCTGTTATGAAAAACCGCGAGCTGATGGGAGCAACAAATCCTAAAGATGCCGCTCTCGGCACTATCCGCAAAGACTTTGCACAATCGATTGACCGGAATACCGTTCACGGCTCTGACAGCTTAGAAAACGCGAAAACAGAGATCGCTTTCTTCTTCAGGCCTAGTGAAATTACCTGTCAACCCAAAGCCCATTCCTGCCGCTGCTGTTAAACTTGTTTTTAATTCGACGATCTCTTTAAATGGCACACATTTAACGGAGGTCCTTCATGTTAAATAAGGCAATGCAACTGCTAATTTTGAGTGCTGCAACACAATTGCAAGCCGAATGGGCCAATGAAACTTTGTTTCCTTTTTGGCAACAACGGATCCATATTGACCAACCACTCGTCGATGAAAAAACCGATCGACAACACTTAATCCTCTTTGAAAACAATTTCTTTGGACGCGTTCTTGTCTTAGATGGGGTGGTTCAAACGACTGAGGCAGATGAATTCGTCTACCATGAAATGCTCACCCATGTTCCCCTGCTCGCGCATGAAAACCCAAAACGTGTCCTCATTATTGGAGGAGGCGATGGCGGTATCTTGAGAGAAGTCCTCCGCCACAATACCATCGAAAAAGTCACCCTCGTCGAAATCGATGGCTCCGTCGTTGAAAGATCGAAAAAATACCTCCCAACTCTTTCGAATGGAGCTTTTGATGACCGCCGTTTGGAGCTCCGCATTGAAGATGGCGTTGTTTACGTTGAAAAAACCGATGAAAAATACGATGTGATTATCTGCGATTCAACCGACCCCCTTGGACCTGGGGCCGTTCTTTTCACTGAGTCGTTTTACGGGCAGTGCAAGAGAATTCTCAATGAAAAAGGGATCTTTGTGAACCAAAATGGAGTCCCTTTCTTACAAGGGGAAGAAGTCGTCAACACCCTGGAAAGACGATCTAAGCACTTTAAAGATGTCGGATTCTATGTCGCCTCCGTGCCGACCTATGTCGGCGGATTTATGGCCCTAGGATGGGCTAGCGACCACGCTGGGTACCGAGATCTCACGGAAGAGACGCTTAGGCAAAGGATGGGACGGATTGCAGGGACGATGCAATATTACAACCCTGCCATTCATAAGGCCTCTTTTTGTCTGCCTCAATTTATCGTAGATCTTACTCGCCAATAGGCTACTAACACCGAGTGGTTTACGGCCTTATTATTAAGATTGCATTAAGCATCCAAAACTACTATAATTAGTTTTAGAGGTGATTGTATGGATATCTCAAGCGTCTACCACTCGGTGAGTGACTACCCAGCCCAAATCCAGCGCGAAGCGTTAGTGCATGAAGTTTCTGCTTTCATGAGCAATCTGAACGAAAGTCATGAAGAAAGAAAAAAAGCGACCGATGAAATCGACAAACAGACTTTTTCCTAACCCGCTGATCTTTAGCTAGATAGATCACACGCAACTCTTTTATATTCAATAGTTTCTGCTGCAAAACTATTTAGTAGTAAATATATTAATTTAATCTTATAATTAAGACAGAAACTTAATACTAAAACAGGAATATGGACCTCACAGGATTCGAAACTTACATCGCCTACTCTCTCCGAGGAGCAAAAGCTCAGGCTGACACCAGCGAAAATACAAAGCTCGTTGAACAAAGCCAAACGGAAGAGAAAGAGACCGAAGAGACTCAGAAAGACCTCTAAGTCGGTTGAAGCCGTTTCTCTTGCTGTTCTAATTCGGAGAGCAGTTCGGGAGGCATTCTATCTCCAAACATCGAAAAATATCTCCTCACTTCTGCCGCATCCTCCAAATATCCGGCTTTATCTACCTTCGTTAGTTCCGCAGGGAAAAGCCCCTCCGGCGGCAAATTGCCAATAGGAGATGATTTGGCATTGGCCACGCCACTGACACGTTCAAAAATCCACTTCAGAACATGGATATTTTGACCAAACCCTGGCCAGATATACCGCCCCTTTTCGTCTTTACGGAACCAATTCACATGGAAAATCCGAGGAAGGTTTTGTGCTTGTTTTCCCATCTCTATCCAGTGTTTAAAATAATCCCCCATATTGTAGCCGCAAAACGGAAGCATGGCAAACGGATCGTGACGGAGCTTGCCGATTTGTCCTTCTGCAGCTGCCGTCATTTCCGACGACATACAGGCGCCCAGTAAAACGCCGTGATTCCAGCTGAGTGATTCAACGACCAAAGGAATCAACGTCGAGCGGCGTCCTCCAAAAATAATCGCCGAAATAGGCACTCCCCCAGGAGCATTAAACTCAGGACTTAATATCGGACAGCCCTCCGCTTGGATGGTAAAACGGGCATTCGGATGTGAGGCAGGACCTGATCTATCCCATGGCCTGCCCTGCCATGAAATGAGATTTTCAGGAGGCGTATCGGTCAATCCCTCCCACCAAACATCGCGATCGGACGTCAGCGCCGTATTGGTAAAAATCGTATTTTTCTCAATCATCTGAGTGGCAACAGGATTGGTTTTTTCAGACGTGCCAGGTGCTACGCCGAAAAATCCGTTTTCAGGATTGATGCCATAAAACTGTCCCTGATTAAGATGGAGCCAGCAAATATCATCCCCGATACACTCGATCTTCCAACCGGGAAGAATGGATTGCAGCATCGCAAGATTTGTTTTGCCGCAGCTGCTCGGAAAAGAGGCCGCGATATATTTTTTTTCTCCCGCAGGATTGCTCAAGCCGATGAGCAGCATGTGTTCAGCGAGCCATCCTTGCTTTTCTCCAAGCGCCGAGGCAATCCGCAGAGCAAAGCATTTTTTGCTCAAGAGAGCATTGCCGCCATAGCCGCTGCCAAATGACCAGATGGAAGGCTCATCAGGAAACTGAACAATGTATTTATGCTTCGGATGATTCGGCCATGGGACATCATCGGACTCTTTTTCTAAAGGCATCCCCACAGAATGAAGACACGGAACAAACGGCTTTCCTTGCATGGCATCTGCCGCCTCTTTTCCCATACGGGTCATGAGCTTCATATTGCAGACAACGTAGGGAGAATCGGTGATCTGGACTCCAAAACGGGCATAAGGACTCTTTAACGGCCCCATGCAAAACAAAATGGCATAAAGAACTCTTCCACGCATGCAGCCCCGAAATAATCCCTTGAGGAGTTCTTTCATCTCTACGGGATCTTTCCAGTTATTAGTAGGACCCGCATCTTCTTGTTTCAATGAGCAAACGAAGGTATTTGCCTCAGAACGGGCGACATCATCGGGAGTTGAATGGCACCAATAGCTACTCTGCCGCTTGAGGGGAACAAACGTTTTTTTCTGGACGAGAAGATTGCAGAGGCGACGGTATTCCTCTTCCGAACCGTCGCAATAGTAAACCTCTTTCGGCTCACATAAGCCTGCGATCTCTTTCACCCAAGCGTGTATCTTGTCCATAACACAATTTATAATTGAGCTAAGAGTTACGAGCCAACATAAAAACATAACCCATTCATTTTCAATGATTAAAGATTTTTGTTCTAATAGTAAATTAAATCTTAAGATTGCATTAAAATTTGGTTGGCTATATAATCTAATTATTAAATAACAAAAAGGGCTTATCAATGACGTCTTTAGTTGCTAACACAGTAACAAAAATGCAAACTCGCGTTGCTCCAAAGAGCTATTCACCATTTTCTTTTATAAAGAATTTGTTTACAAAATCGAATACACCGGCAGTCGCGCCCGATTTGGCCAGACGCTTATCAAAAGGGGTCAAGCAAGCTAGCCCTCAGGTTGCTCCCAAAAGTTTCTCGTTTTTTTCTTTTATAAAGAGAGCCCTGACGAATTTTCACCCATCGACAAATAAGCTTAATGTGGTCGGACGCCTAACAAAAGGGGCTGTAAAACAAGCTCGTTCAGCTCATCAGTTTGTCTCAAAAAACCGTTCAATTTTTTCTTTTATTGGGAATTGGATTGCCCGTTGTCACCCATCGGCACCTAAACCTAATTTGATCGGGCGTATAGCAATAGAGCTGACTTTAGGCTATTACAATGACTCTACTTCGAACGCAAGAAAAGCAGCTGAGCAATCGACTTTAGGAAGAAAAAAATCTAACTAATACGTTTGCTTATCATTTCACTAGCGACGAATTTCGCAAAAGGCTCGATGTTATTTTCAATGCCCGCAGTTTCGAGAGCTGCGATATACTCTTTCCGATTTTTCACTTCGATGATCGTCCATGGATAACCGCCGGAGGCAAACATCGCGTTCATCAAAAATCTTCCAATACGGCCATTTCCATCCATGAACGGATGGATATATACAAAAATATAATGGCCTAGCACTGCTCGCACTGCAGCATACTTTTCATTTTTCAAGCATTCAAACAACGTATCCATCGCATCAATAAGCGCTTCCTTAGGAAGCGGCACATGCCTTGATCCACGGATGTAGACCTGCCCCTTTCGATAGCCAATTAAATCTATCTCGCGAATAATGCCTGCTCGTGCAGAAGAACTAAAGAGCTTTTGGTACCAGAGACTTAAATCCTTTTGAGCAACCTCTCCCGGATTCTCTCCTTCTAAAATCGCTTCGAGACTTTTTTTGACTTCTAAAAATGCTTCATAATACCCCCGCGCTGCCAAAGCATTTCGATCGTCTGCATTAAGCGCATCCTGTTTGGCTCTCTCAATCAATTCATCATCGACCTGATACCCTTCGATTGAAAGTGAATTATAGGCATCTTTGTGATAAAGATCTTCGACACGTTCTAAATAGACATCGGCTTTTTTTGGAACTCCTTTCTGCTCGGGAAATTGACGTATCACGACCTCTCTAAATTCGCTCCACATCGATAAGATGCGCGCAACATAGGATGAATGTATGCGCGTCTGCATTAGAAGCGGTTTTTCTTGTGTAAAGGGGTTATCCTCTTTGACTTTCCACCCCATCTCCGTTAAATTTCTCTTGAGTTCCTCTGCAAAGGCGCTGCCTAAAAATGTATAGGCTCCGATTAAACGTGCCGCGCCATTTTTACAGTGATGCTTGAGAATCATCTCAATGAGCTCAGAAGAGGATCGGATGAGCCGCAAAGCAATCTCGGCGTCCTTTGGATTTTGTTTAAAATAGGCACTGGACACTCGACAGAGAGCATAAGGAAGAGCCCTGATTTGAAGGCCTTGGAGCTCTATTGTCTCTTTCGGAATTTGATCTTTGTAGACATAAATCGAAGTGCCGAAAGGCAGTTCCAAGGGTCCTGTCCCCTTTGCAGAAATAACAATCACTTGTTTAGGGATGATTGTCGTGCCTGTGTGTAAATCAAGCGAGTTTTCAGCTGAAAGACAATACTCCTTCCCAAAACGGTGGCGTAAATAGACCCGCAAGAATTCCCAAAAATGAGCATACCAAATGGATGAATCGCCTGCATTTTCAGGTTTTGCTAGCAAGTACCATCCCTTAATAATCTCCTGTAGCCAGCAGATTCTTACGAGTAACTCGCGGTCAGTCCGCTCCATTTCCTCAGAGCGAATAACCTGCGTTTTATTTTTTTTGGTCAACGCAATGACTCGTGCCAAAGCTTCTTTTAGTTCATTTACCATATTTTGATGTTACCATTTACCATATTATTATGCGATTATTTACCATATTTTTCTGAAGTTGCTGGAATTGAGCAAGTTAGAGACTATTGTCGAATTGTTGAAAAATTGCTAGAATGGCCCCCAATTTCAAAGAAGGCCTCATGTCACAGTTAACCGCCGTTAGATTCAAGAGTGATTCTATATCGACCCTCTACCATGTGATGAAAAATCCCTATTTCTACGTGGCTGGCTTGGTTATTTTTCTTGCTGGGCTTGCCTTTTTGCAACTTAGAAAGCTTTCTGCGGGAGGGAGTGTCGATAACTTTCGTGATAAACTATGGGAAATTTCCAGTATCAACAGTCCGATTCAATCGTTTAAAGTTATTAATTTCAGTGGCAATGGCCAATACGTTATCTATAGTTCCATGGCTGCGTTGAAACATATTTGCCAAACCACTGAAGAGGGTGTTATCACTGATGGAACACAAAATGAACATCGACAAGCTCAAGCCTTTCTTTATGAAAAAATTCGTGAAAGTGGAGCGACTGTTTTTGTTCACGTCTTAGATATGTTGAACTTCTACCGAAACTATGCGGGTAATGAAGATATCCATTCGCAATTTCCTGCCATGAAGTATTACGAAATGCCAATTTTTCACGAAATACCAAACTTTGATAAGGTGAAAGACCAGGTCATTCATCAAGCAAAGTTAGTTGCGCAAGAGCTCAAAGAAGGTAAAATTGTCTTTATCCACGGAATATTGGCAACCGCTGGAGTGGCAGAGGCCATAGCGGTCATTGAATTCATTCGTCGTCGAGAAGGATTTAAACAACATACAGACCAGCAGTTAGCAACAGATATGAGAGCCATCTTGGAAGAGGTAGCTGCGACGGGACACAGTCGGCTTCCAAACAACCCTAACATGTTGCTGAAAATAACTTTTTTAAAAGAACTTGTGAAGATTTCTTAATCCGCATGAACTAGCCTTGCCATGCTCATTGCAAAATCCTGGCTCTGCAGACTCTAAGCAAAAACTCTGAACCCGTCCAACCGCCCCCATTCTATTGGACAAATGGATACACATGATAATAAAATGTTAACCCTGGAGAGTCCATGGCTACTAAACACAAAAGACCTATATACTGCCACCAATAGATTGAGACACGGATTTGCGGTAAACTAAAGTGCCGTAAAAAACCGAAGGAGGTCATAATGGCAGTCATGACAAAAACCAATGAAGAAGAAAAGCCTGTATTCAAGCGATGGTCAGCAGGACG
>DASUCX010000188.1:0-3551 GCA_036275855.1 Rhabdochlamydiaceae bacterium | reverse complement strand
GCTTTAAATCGATTAATTTAGCAAGGGCCATATTAAAAATATTGTCCCTTGCTAAATTAATCGATTTAAAGCGAAAATTGCCGAAAATCTCATTGAGAAATTTATTGGGATAGGTTCTTATGAAACTTAAGTCATACGTTTATCTCCTTGCTTCTCTTGCCATCGGCTACGGCGCTTATCACCTCTCGATCAAGACAGCCAATAAATTCATCCTTTCCGAGATCCAATACGACAGACCGCATGATCCCCGCTTTGATACACGGCCTCTCACCAACCTCGAGAGTCAGGAAATCGACAAAGCCCTCGACCAAAATTACACCTATTTCGGCTGCGGCGGACAAGCATATGTTTTCTTCAGCGAAGACGGCAAATACGCTTTAAAATTCTTCAAACAGCGGCATTTTCGAGAGCCGACCCATCTCAATTACATCCCGTTTATCAAACGGTACCGCGACCTTAAATTCGCGAAACGGAAGAAAAAAATCGCCGTCGAATACGGCAGCTATAAGCTCGGCCTTGAAGAGCTCCCTGAGCTCACCGCCCTTGTCTACGTCCACCTCAACAAAACCTCCCACCTCCATAAAAGCATCACCTTTATCGATAAGTTCAAGATGCCGCATCAGATCGATCTCGATAAAACAGACTTTATCCTTCAAAGACGGGCCCAGCTCGTCCATGATACCATCGACCAGCACATGGCTGCCGGCAATCTCGCAGCCGCTCAGCAAACAATCGACGCCGTTATCGACCTGATCCTCACCCGATGCAAAAAAGGGTATTACGACAAAGACCCAAACATTGCGACCAACTGCGGCATTTTAGGCGATAAAGCCATCAAGATCGATGTCGGCCGGTTAACCCTCGATCCAAAAATGGCAAAACCACTCTATTATAAACCCGAGCTCTACCACCTCGTTAAACCATTCCAACGCCGGCTTGCAGAGAAATATCCAGAGCTCGCCCGGTATTTAGACCAAAAAATCACCGACGTGATTATCCATGAATAGATGGATTAAGCGCGGCATCAAACTCTCCCTCTTTTTGATCGCCTTCAACACGATAGAACACTTATGCCATAAGCAGACCAAAGGCTTCTTTCTCCAAAGAATCCAATTCCAAGATGAACAGCCCCAAGCCTCTACTCCAAATGGCATCACCCTTTCTGTCCTAAACCAGCCGTTCCACTACTTTAGTCACGGCAATCAGTGCTTTGCTTTTGCCTCTGAAGACGGCAAATACATCCTCAAATTCTTCAAGTACGTCCACCCTCCTTCCCCTCTGTGGACCGCAAAAATCCCTCTCGTGAGCCGCTTTAAAGCCCTCCGTCAGACACGGATCGATAAAGCCCTCTGGAAACGAAACCGCGACTTCCAAGGCTACCAAATCGCTTTTGATCGTTTCCGCTCTGAGACAGGGCTTTTAGACATCCATCTTCATCCCACCACAACCTACCCCACCATCACCCTTTACGACCCCCTCAACATCGTCCACTCTCTCGATCTGAACCAAACCCCGTTCATCCTCCAAAAACGGACCACGCCTATCTATGAACAGTTCTTCTCTTGGATCGAAAAAGGAGAAATCGACGCTCTCAAGCAAGGCATCTCCGACCTCACCTCTCTTTGCAAAGCCCGCATCTCCAAACAGATCTTCGATGACGACGTCAATTTCTACTCCAACTTTGGATTCTGCGAAGGAAAACCCATCCAAATCGATCCTGGCCATTTCAATCTCAATTTCGCCTCTTCTCCAGAGCTTCCTTCCCTTTTTGCGGAGCTCAAAGAATGGTTCTCAAACAACTACCCATCGATGGTGACTTATGTTGAAGACTGCGCACTATCTCAATAGACTCTTCCTTTTTATCACCGTCTTTGGCCTCGCCTATTTCTTTTCCGATCTCGCTACCTGGGGATTTACCCTCGCAAGACTCCGCACTAAAGAGCCGCTCGGCCCCTCCAAAGGACTTGACCCCTACCTAATCTTAAAGCAAAAATTCACCCTCCAAGGCCAAGGAGGACAATCGTATGTTTTCCTTTCCGAAGATGGAAACTATGTCCTAAAATTCTTCAAAGAGATGCCCCGCCCTTGGATTCCAAGGATCTCCTTCCCTCAGTATCATAAGAAAAAGCTGAAAAAACTCCTCCGTACCATCACCGGCTACCACCTCGCTTTTGAGCGGCTCCCACAAGAAACTGGCCTACTCACCCTCCATTTTTCTCCGACCTCCTCTCCACTTCCCACCACTTTAGTCGACCGTCTTGCCATCGAACATGCTGTTGATCTCTCTTCCGTCTGCTTTGTGCTCCAAAAACGGGCAGCTCCCATCGATTCTTTTTCAGAAGCAACCCTAGCTAAGGTCTCCGACCTTTTAAAGAAACGGGCCTCCGTCCATATCGCAGATCACGATCCTCGTCTCTACGATAATCTCGGATGGATCGACGGACAGCTGGTCTTCATTGATCCGGGCCGTTTTGTTGATGACACCAATGCAACTCCTGACCTTCCCAAGAAGTTCCTTAATCATCTTCCGAGGCAATTGCCTCTTCCATGAAAAAATTCCTCATCGTCCTTGGTTTTTTTTTCGCTGTCGAAAGATTCTGCCATTTTCAAACCGGCGGATTCATTCTCTCTAAAATGGTCCTGAAAAATGTCTCTCATCATCATCTGGGCCTCTCCGAAACGCTCACCTTTATCGGCGCCGGCAAACAATTCTATGCCTTTGAAACCGCCGACCACCAGCATGTCGTCAAGTTCATGAAGTACAGCGGGCGCCGTCCTCTTCCTTGGCTCGAAAAATTCCCCGCCTCATGGACAAAACACACCCTATCCGATAGAGCTAAAAAGCTTGCCAAACTTCGATCGAGCTCTGCTTTAGCCCTAAAATATCTTTCCTCCGAAGCCGCCTTAACTTCGTATCCGCTTCCTCAAACGCTCATTTTGATCGATAAACTCGGCATCGCACACACTGTTGATCGCTCTCAAACGGAGTATATCGTCCAGAAAAAAGCCGTCCCCTTCACCGCCTTCTTCGATCAAAATCCGCTCAAAGCTGAAACACTCATCTCTTCGTATCTAAGAGCGGTTGAATCGCAATGCAAAAAAGGGATCTCCAATTTAGATCCCCTGGTCGATCGGAATTGCGGCGTTACCGGCACCCACGTCATCTTAATGGACATTGGATCGTTCGTTGCACATCCCAGGCTGATCCACAAAGCCGACATTCTGTGTCAAATTTTTATTGAACTCCTTCCACTGCGCCAGTGGCTCAAAAAAAAACACCCCGAACATGTCGCTTATTTTGACCGCTCCGTTCAAAAACTGTTGTCGAATTAAGAAGCTGTTTTAAAACCCAGGTTTCGTCGAGTTTTTGGATTATTTTGGCCTCTCTTCGGCTCCTTTGAAAGGGTCCATGAACCTATCCCTGTAAAATTTATGAAAAATTTACACGGTTCATTTTCAGATAGATATGACATAGCTGAGCGAGGACAATATCGGGACGGTGATATGGCCGAGCGAAGCTATGCCATAGATGCTGAAAATGAAAGTAAATT
>DASUCX010000187.1:0-12297 GCA_036275855.1 Rhabdochlamydiaceae bacterium | reverse complement strand
CGAGGCTTTGTTCTAATGTGCGGAGCTGTTGTTTCATCTCCTCATTGCCAATGCCGAGAGAGGAGGAACGGAATCCTTGGACAAGCGCTGTCAGGTCTTTGCCAAAAGCTTCGACTTGATCGGCAGCAGGAGGGTAACGTTTGGAGAGTGCAGCCAGAGAGACAATTGGTTTATCGGAAAGCGTCTTCACAACAATCGAATTTTCTCTTGCTGCTGTATCATATAGAGGATCGACGACCCAGTATCCGGCCGCTGGCACGACAATGCCGCTCAAATGCAAAAACCAATCGGCCGATTCGGCGACGGTTTTTTGAAGAGACACCAGTTCAGTTTGAAGCTGCTCCTGCTCTTGCTGAAGTTCATTATGGCGGTTTAAGAGCTCAAGGTATTTGTAACGGGCTTTCGATTCATCGGATTGGCGATCGCGAAATCTCCCTGTAAACGTCACAAGGTTATCGTTTTGGGCAATCTTACGACTCTCTGCTGGCTGTAGCAAATCGAGATCGACTAGCGACTCGACCTGATGGCTGAAAGCCACCTTGGCAGTCGGCTCGGTCGACATGTTTTGCACCGTCAGAAAGATGAGCAAACCGGCGAGTAAGAAAATGATGAACCCGCCTGGAAATCCTTTGCGTGGCTCGGGGCGTGGCTTATTGTCGTTATTCATGGATATTTTACCTTAAACATTAACCTTTAAATTAAATCACTTAGGAAGGTTTTCGTAAAGAACTTCCCTACCCGAGGTAGCAACGAAACTCGCTTTGGAGCCCAAATTCGCGCTTTTCGATTAGGTTGGGTTCTTGTGTAAATTGCCTACTCTCAATCGAGTATGTCAATTTACACAAGAACCCAACCTAATCGAAAATCATCGAATTGGGATTCCAGAGCGAGTTTCGCTACTACCTCTATTCCTGGGTAATAAACTTATATTTTTTTTATTGCAACACATCGTCCTCGAACTTCGACAAAACGGTCCCCTGCCCCGACCTTCCGATATAGGGACCCTTTCTCTAAAATCGTATAGAGAGATTGAAGCGCGGCATGGGAAAGGAAAACTTTATTTTTTTCGCTGAATTTTTTTAAAAACAGTTTGATTTCGACCGGCTCCAAAGGGTAATAACCCGACAGGTCGACCCTTTTTTCGTCTTTGTCCTCGATGATCAGCACCTCATATTTCTCGATCTTCTTGGAAAGATAGTCGGAAAGTTCCCGAGCCGACTCCCCTAAACGGCGGAGGTTGCCGCTGATTTCTTTGCCAAAATGGTCCTGCAATTGTGGCAAGATCGACGCACGCATCCTCCCACGTAAATACCTCGGATCGAGGTTGGTGCTGTCTTCAATCGCCTTGAGCCCCTTTTCTTCGAGCCATGCCTTCAACATCGCTTTGTCAACGTCCAGCAAAGGCCTCCAGATTTGCATGCCGTCAACGCCCGAGACAGGCAAGATCCCCTTTAAAGCCCCAAGAGACGCCCCTTCCAAGATCCGTTTCAGAACGGTTTCTGACTGGTCATCTCCATGATGGCCTAAAATGAGCGCTTGAGCATCGATTTTCTGATAGATCTCTTTAAAAAATGCATAGCGGGCCTGCCGCGCCTCGTTTTCTTTCTTGGGAACACCTTCTAATCTTTTGAGATGAAAGGGTAATTTTAACCTTTCCACTTCCGCCTTCAGTTGCCCAGCTTGCTGCTTGCTCTCCGTTCTCCAGCCGTGATCAATGTGAGCGATATGCAGATCGACATCGCATCCCAAAAGCAAATGGAGGAGAGCCAGCGAGTCCGGCCCCCCTGAAAATCCCAGAATCACAGGCTTACCGGGAATCTGATGCAAGCTTAAGAAATGTTTAACAACCCTAAGAAGCTCGGACATAAATATAGACATCCCGGTCATGGAATTGGATCATTTCTTGCGGACGCATACCGACTCGCTCGGCAAGCCGGATGCTGCGAGTGTTTGCCGGCTCAATAATCGAAATGAGTTCTTTAAGTTTTAAAACAGTGAAAGCATAAGTACAGATCTCCCGTGCTGCTTCTAATGCAAGTCCCCTGTGCCAATATTTGGGCAGAAGCCGGTAGCCGAGTTCAATTTTTTTCGTTCCTTCGATCTCTTGGATGATCAGTCCCGCAAGGCCAATGATTTTTTTTTCTTCTTTATAGTATACCCAAGTGAACTCAAAATTTGGCTGCCAGGCGGGATTGAAAGCTAGCGAAAATCGATTCCGGCAAAGAGGGCTAGTATTGGCTAATACAACCCTCTTTGCCGGAATCGATTTTCGGTGCTTTGAACCCACCTGGCAGCCAAATTTTGAGTTCACTTGGGTATAAATAGCCCAAAGACCAAACCCATGTTGGGAGTGATCGAGAATTCTTTTTTGAAAATACTCTTTGGCCTCATCGAGATTTAGAGGTCTCCCCATGAGAGAAAATCGCATAACTTCAGGGTCTGACATCAAGGCGACAAACTCCTCAAAGTCGTCGTTTGTCCATTCTCTGATCTCTAATCGGGCTGTTTCAATGAACATAGACCTACGATTATAACATGCTCTTGTTTAAAATACGACAGAACCTATCCCAATAAATTTCATCATGATCTTTTTGCACTTTTCAGCTTTAAATCGATTAATTTAGCAAGGGCCATATTAAAAATATTGTCCCTTGCTAAATTAATCGATTTAAAGCGAAAATTGCCGAAAAGCTCATTGAGAAATTTATTGGGATAGGTTCATGCCTACGATATGGCGGTATGTACTCCGCAGTTACTTTCAAGTTTTTCTTTTGTGCATTGCGAGTTTCGTTGCCGCATTGTTCGTGATGCGCTTTAAAGATATCGCGGAATTTGCCACATTGAACTCCGATGCCCTCTCGATTTTTCTTTTCAGCCTCTATCAGCTTCCTTATATCTTCCCGGTGGCGATTCCTGTTTCCTGTGTCATTTCTTCGATCTTGCTCTTCCAAAAGATGAGCCATAGCCAAGAACTCACAGCCCTCAGAGCCTCAGGAATGGGGCTCAAAACGGTTTTATATCCTCTTTTCTTGGGAGGTCTTTTCCTCTCACTCGTCAACTTTACTATCGTCACTGAGATCGGCCCGCGCTGCCGACTCATGGCCAAAGAACTCAGCCACGAAATGACATCGAATAACCCTTTTTACATCTTCAATAAGATCACCGAAGGCAAAATGACCAATGCTTATGTCGAAATCCGGACGTTAAGAGGTGGAAAAAAAGCTAAAGATGTCCTCTTGATCTTGAATAACCGGACCCAGCAGCGACTCAATGTCATGACAGCCAGGGAGCTTTCCATTGAAGGTTCTGAAATGATCGGTAAGGATGTTTCGATCATTTCCAGCGTTCATGGTGAAGGTGAAGACAATTACGACCACATGGTGATTGAAAATCAAGAGACGATGTCAACCCAGGCTGCCAGCCTTTCTAGACTCCTTCATGACTCCAAATGGCACCTCCGTCCAGAATTTCTCAGCTTTAAAGATCTCATCGTCCGCATCCTGCTCTCCAAGCATAATAAAAGCATCTGGAAAAATACTCATGGCTTAGAAATTGCACGTCGGATATCCCTTTCGCTGACACCGCTTGCTTTTACGATCATGGGAGCGGCTTTCGGCATGCAGATCGGCCGCGGGCGGAATAAAAAAGGGATTTTGTGGGCAGTGCTTCTGACATCTCTTTACCTTTCGGCATTTATTGGGGCCAAAAGCATGAAGCATTTCCCCAAGGCTGCCTGGGCACTCTACTTCCTTCCTTTTGTTGTCATCGCTCTTTTTTCAACCCGTAGCCTCAAACGGATTTCGCGGGGGATCGAATGACTAAAATTTGGGAGAGATATTTTTACAAAGAAATCTTGAAAGTCTTCTTCTTTTTCCTTTTTGGTTTTTTCTTTCTCTACTGCCTCATCGAATATTCGATGCACATGGACGATTTTATTAAAAACAATCACCTCCAAGTGCGCGAAGTAGTGCTCTACTATGTCAACCAGCTCCTTAAACGGCTCGACTTCCTCCTTCCTATGGCGTTGCTGCTTTCCACGATCAAAGTCCTGACAACGCTTAGCTCGAGGAATGAATGGACTGTTTTACAAACCTCGGGTCTTTCGACTCGAAAACTACTCCGTCCTTTGATGGTTGTGGCTTGGGGCTGCTGCATCATGACATATCTTAACTTTGAATATTTCCACCCTTCAGCGCTCAAACATATCGATGACTTTCGCGTCTCTCACTTTAAGGGCACACGAATGGCTCAGCGGCGGGAGCTGATCCATTTGATCCCTCTCAACGACAACAGCAAACTCCTCTACCAGTCGTATCACAAAGAAAAAAATGCCCTCTTCGATGTCCTCTGGATCAAAAACATCGACGACATCTGGAGAATTAAATACCTCAACGCTGACCCGTCAAACCCCTCAGCAGAATATGTCGATCATCTAGTCCGAAACTCCTCCGGTTTTTTTGAGAAACGAGAATCTCATCCTAAACTCTATCTATCCGATTTAAAATGGCACCCCAAAATGGCCCGTAAAGGCCTCATCCCGTTCGATCAGCGCAGTCTGACCGATCTCTACCGCATGCGCTTTAAATCAGAGTCTAACCCTTATGAAACTCCAAAAATTTCTACGGCTCTCTCCTTCAAGGCTGCAGTGCCGCTGATTTCTCCCCTGCTTGTCATTGCTCTTGCACCTTTCTGTCTAGCTTTTAACCGCCATCGGCACTACTTTTTACTCTATGCCTTAGCGCTCTTTGGGCTTTTTGCCTTCTACATGATGCTCGATTCTCTCACTATTCTCAGCGATAATGCCGTCATCTCTCCACTTGTCGCTGTTTTTGCCCCTCTGACTTTTTTAGCCGGTCTTTTCACATGGAGATTCGTAGTTGGAGTGTGTTTACAAATTAAGGTTTCGTCGATTTTCGGGATTATTTTGGCCTATTTTCGATCTAAATGATGGGGTTAATATCGCTTTCGAATATTGACCCCATCATTTAGATCGAAAAGTATACCCAAGGAACATAAAAAATTGGTTTTTGAAGCTGCGCGAAAATCCCCGCGGTTCGACGATCGAAATGCTAGCTGTATTAGTCAATACAGCGCGCCTTTCGATCGTCGAACCCCGGGTTTTTGGCGCGCTTCAAAAGCCAATTTTTTATGTTCCTTGGGTATAGGCTCAAAAGAACCCGAAAATCGACAGAACCTTAAATTGTAAACACACTCTTAAAACATCATGAAATGGAAACCTCTCTTCTTTTGCTTTGCCGCTATTCTCTTGTTGTTGGGGTCTTTTCTCTGGCCTCCGACATTTACGCTCTGGCAAAGTTTTGACACGGCGATCTTCAAATTTCTGAATCAATCTCTCGAAGGACATCCTTGGGCCCAACTCTTCTGGGCGACCGTTAACCATAAAAAAGCCGATCTTGTTGAAGACGGAGTTTTTTTACTCTTCTTCATCCTCGCCATCCGGGCTGCTCCCAAAGAAAAACGGATGCGCAAAGCAGCGGAGTTCATTTTTTGCATCCTTCTTGCCGCAAGTTTGATCTATTTTGTGAATCGCATCTTTCTCCGATCTCACATCTTAATCCCCCGAGAAAGCCCCTCTCTAGTCGTGACCGAATGCATCCGTCTTTCACAAGAGATCCCTTGGATGGTTATCAAAGATGAAACCGTGACATGTTTTCCCGGCGACCACGCCACAACGCTTCTCCTTTTCACCGTTCTCTACACTTTTTATGCAGGGAAAAAACTCGGTATCGCCGCTTCCCTCTACGCCCTGTTTAGAATCCTTCCTCGCTTAATTGTCGGAGCCCACTGGGCCTCCGACGTCATCGTTGGCAGCGGATGCCTCGCCCTTTTCTTTTTAAGCTTAGTCCTGTGCACCCCCTTCCACTTATGGTGCATTGACAAGATCGAAAAAATCGTTACAGTGAAATCTTATGAAAGCCAAAAAGACTCCTTATGATCAGCTATTTGAACTCTCCAAGACGATTAAAACCCTCGCATCCATCGAACAGCTCCTCGATTGGGACCAAGAAACCTACATGCCTTCTGCCGCGATCGATTTCCGTGCCGAGCAAAAAGCGCTCATGGCCGGGCACATTCATAAACTCCTGACCAGCACCAAATTCTCTCATCTGCTCAATCAACTCATCGATCTCGAATCGGGCCAAATCGTTGACTCTTCTTTATCTCCAGACAAGTGCGCTGCACTCAGAGAGTGGCGCAGAGACCATCTCCATTCGATTAAACTCCCTTCGGCATTTGTCAAAACCTTCACCTCAACATGCGCTATTAGCAGCAATATCTGGATCGAAGCTAAAAAAACGTCTAATTTTGCCCATTTTGCTCCCCACCTTACAAAGCTTATTCAGCTCTGCCGCAAAAAAGCCGATCTCATCGGCTACCAAGATCATCCTTATGACGCTCTTTTGGACCTTTATGAACCGGGAATGACCGTCGCCAACCTCTCTCCCCTCTTTGACAGGCTCAAAACAGCTCTCACTTCTCTTGTCAAGACCATCAAAACCCAGCCTCCCATTGACACCGACTGCCTTAAGGGAGAGTTCAATTCTGAACTGCAGATGCAATTTGGACGAAAAATCCTCAAGGCTATGGGGTTTACCCCAGCAAATGCACGGCTTGACATCGCCGTTCATCCTTTTTGTACACCACTCCATCCTTTAGATACCCGGATGACCACTCGCACCCATCACAACGACCTCATGTCCAATGTCTACTCCGTTATCCATGAAGGAGGCCATGGCCTCTATAATCAAGGCCTTAATCTCGAACAATTTGGATCTCCCCTAGGAGAGCAATCCTCCCTTGGCATCGATGAAAGTCAATCCCGTTGGTGGGAAACCCGGATCGGCCGCACCAAAGCTTTTTGGACCCATTTTTTACCTATTCTTAAAAAGGACTTCCCTCAGCTCAAAGCCCCTCTCGATCAGTTCTATTTAGCGATCAATCAAGTCCGGCCCTCTTTTATCCGCGTTGAAGCCGATGAAGTCACCTACAGCCTCCACGTCATCCTCCGGTTTGAACTCGAAAAAGCTCTCCTGGAAGGATCCCTAAAGGTCAAAGATATCCCCGCTGTCTGGAACCAAAAAATGCACGACTATTTGGGCATCACCCCCTCCAATGACGCCGAAGGCTGCCTCCAAGACGTCCATTGGGGTTTTGGCCTCATTGGGTACTTCCCCACCTACGTCCTTGGCAACCTTTACGCAGCACAGTTTTTCCATGCCTTTGAAAAGGCCCATTCCGATTGGCAATCCCGCGTCTCTCAAGGCGAGCTAGGCTTTATCCACGAATGGCTCCGGACCAATATCCACCAATACGGACGGCAATATACCCCTGAAGAACTCGTCCAGAGGATCTCTGGCAAGCCGCTCCATGAATCGGACTATGTCCACTATCTAAATGCGAAGTATAAAGAGATTTATTGCTTTTAAGAGCCGGCTGTCGAATTAAGCCGTTTATCATCAAAGTGTTATAACCTATTCATCATTAATACCATCCAACGCAACTAACTCAACACCAAATAGTTATATATTTATGTTTAATTAAAAAAATTTTTATTATATAATTAATATTATAATAAACAACATGAGATTATATGACATCAAACATAGATCCTAATAATTATAATAACACGGGCTTTTTTAACGATGTTAAAAAGACATGCACCTCCCTATTTGATCAATTACAAGACGTTTTTAACAAAATCCCACGTCTGATTGAAGAAAAGATCGCAGGACTCGGATCGACCCATCAAGTGACCGCTTCCGCTCTAACCAAAGATGAACTTAAGCTAAAAGCTTCCTTTGAGCGAGCCAAGGCAGATGCTGCAAAAGATGGCTTAGGAACAACTCTATGGATTCAAAACTACGGCATCACCGATCAGAACATGCTCTTTGAGATCGCCAAAATCGCTGCAGCTCAAGATGGCTCTGGAACAAGTCAAAACATTAAAAACTATGGCATCACTGATCAGAACATGCTCTTTGAAATCGCCAAAATCGCTGCGACTCAAAATGGCTGGGGAACAAGTCTATGGATTCAAACCTACGGTATTCAAAATCAGAGCATGCTCTTTGAGATCGCTAAAATCGCCGCGGCCCAAAGTGGCGGGGGAACAAGTCTATCGATTCAAAACTACGGTATTCAAGATCAAAACAAACTTTTTGAGATCGCCAAAATCGCTGCAGCTCAAAATGGCGAGGAAACAAGTACATACATTCAATACTACGGTATTCAAGATCAGAGCAGGCTTTTTGAGATCGCCAAAATCGCTGCAGCTCAAAATAGCTTAGCAACAATTCAAAACATTCAAAATTACGGTCTTTCGAGCAAGCAACAAATCGAAATTCTTCAGCTCAGTCTTACTTATGTTTTTCAAAGCGCATCAGAAACAACTAATTTTCTAGATCTCCACAAGTTAACAAACCATCTAGTTTTAGTTTCACCTCCAAACCAAAACCTCTTCGAAGAATTTGCCAAAGTGTGTAAAATGGAGATTCCCTTTCCTTTTGAAACACCGGAAAAAAAAGAGCAGTTAGAACAAACGTTCAAAACAGCTTTTGTCAATTTGAAGAATTTAGCCATCGCATCTGGAGTCTCGAATAAAACTCTTGCGTTGATGGAAGATACCATTTTTAACAAACATACAAGCCTGCAGCAACAGCGCAAAGATCTCCTATGGCTTTACACATTAGTTATCCATTACAAACTCGATCTAACCCAAAATGCGATCAAGCAATCTCCTCTCTGCGATGAATCGATGGGCCCCTTACTCAATTCCATCTTGAACACAATCAATCCAACCCTACGCTCACAGGCCACAAGAGCTCTTATCGAGGGGTACAATCATCCTGAGAAAAGGACCTCTCTCATAAGTTTGATAAGCGCGCTAAAGGAAGAAAGGCTTCATCTGATCATTCTTTTCGGCACGGTGGCGGGCATTTCACCCTCAATGATGAAAAAAATCTGCGAAGAGCTGCCCAAAACAAAATATAAAGATGCAAAATTGATGGCTCCCATTAATGAGATAATGGGTGCAGTTTATCAAAGCAGCGCTCTATCTGAAAAACAGCGACTTCTTGAGCTGATCTTCGCCTCTCCCATAAAGGGAGATCGAGAACCTAAACCCGCCTTCGACAAGCGACTCGCTGAATATCGAAATAACCAGCGAAATTGGATTGCTGCTATGCATTCTTTATTATTCTTTGCTCAAGAGACGCTCCTAAATCAAGTTACAAACACAACAGAACTTGTCAATGCATGGCAAACCTTCATGGGAAAAACTTTCTATTTAAAAAATGAATTCCTTGATCAATTCTTCCCAACATTCGGTTATTCGAAACGGTATCCCAACGCTCTTATCACCTATGCGACCCGTTTGCAGACCCTTTCTCCAAAAGACCAACTGATGGCTCTTTTAGGGAAATTTGCCAATTCCGTTCTCGATAAGACATTTCCTCAGATCCGCTACGACTTGACGGAGAGCGTCCATCTAAAATCACTTTTTTCTGAAAATCCAGAACTATTAAAACAATGGCAGACAGCTCTTTCTATTGAAACCGAAGACTCTTCCCTCCCGTTTACTATTGAAGATACCGATGCTTGGGAAGATTTGGTTTTGATGGGGACAGAAGTCAATAACAGCTGTCAAGATATTCTAAACAACCCTACACTCAATCAATGCCTCCTCACTGCTTTCCTGGATGGTAAAGTCCGTTTGATGGTCGCCAGAGAAAAAGAAACAGGAAAAATCATCGGTCGAGTGGTCTTACGCGTGTTGCAAGATGACAAAGGAAAACCTGTTCTCTTTGTTGACAAGCTATACACCAGAAATGGAGTTAACTCTGCGCTGATTTGTCGAAACATCTTAGAAGGATGCAAGCAAAAAGCTCAAAGCATGGGAATTGCTCTGGCGGCAAGCGTAATAGATTATAACGGTTTGACAACCCATAAATATCCAGGTACTTTGAACTCCCTTGGAGGACCTGCTCCCTACGAATATGTTGATGCCATGAACGGTTCTCAACAAAATGGCACCTACTCTATCCCAGAGAGTTATGTGCTTTGGGAACCTTCACTGTAATCGAATAAGCCGCCGCTCTTCAGCTTGCTGATAACGCCGCTTTTCATCAGCCGAAAGCGGGATCACCGGAGGAACTTCTACCGGCTTCAAATGATCATCCAAGGCGACAAAGGTAAAATAAGCCGATAAAATATGGACCCTTTCCTGCGTCCGGAAATCTTCCTTAAAAACCTTAAGCCCGATCTCCATTGACGTCTTCCACACTCTGTTCATCGACGCTTTGAAAACCAAAATATCTCCATGCTTGGCCGGCGCTAAAAACCTCACTGAATCAATCCCCAGTGTGACACACACCTTGCCGGAGTGCCTCTTAGCGACCACTCCTGCGACTCGATCGCATAAATCCAACACCCTTCCCCCGAACAATGTCCCGTAGGCATTGAGGTCATTGGGGAATACCACCGACGTCTGATCATGGATAGCGGACTCTGCAACTGACTTGCCTTGCATCCCTTTTTCCATAAAACATAACATCTTTATGCACAAGAAAGGAACCTATTCCGCCCAAACCATCTGCGAATGTATACTAAACAGCCTATTTAGTATACATTCGCCAAAAGATGTATACCAAATAAATAGTTGACAATCTGACTCAATCTGCTAATTATCAGTGACTTAATTTTTAACTACTTCTCCAATGTATACAAAAATGCCATTTTAGTATACATTCGCAGATATGTGGAAACAGCTCGGACATTATGTTTTACAACCTCAGGGTTATAAAGCCTTTATTCCTCATCCTTTTCCCAGCAAAGAACCCCTTATTTTACCCTCGAGCTTAGAAATTCAGCATGGAGAAGCCATGCGCCTCATCGGGAAATTGGATGGCATTAGCCAGCTCCTTCCTGATAAAGATTTTTTCCTTTTAATGTTTGTTAGAAAAGAGGCTACTTGCTCCAGTCAAATTGAAGGAACACAAGCCTCGATGATTGATGCCATCGAGTCAGATTTGTCATCTCGTTCTGCTCCTATTAATGATGTTGAAGATATTATTGGTTACATTCGCGCTCTTAATTATGGATTAAAGCGATTTTCTACCCTTCCGCTTTCTGTCAGATTTATCCGAGAAATTCATGAAGAGCTAATGACAAAAGCGCGTTCCACGCAACATGCTTATCCAGGCAATATTAGAACCTCCCAAAATTGGATTGGCGGCACATCAATTACAAATGCAAGTTTCGTTCCCCCTCCTCCTCATGAACTTCCAAGAGTTTTAGGGGATTTGGAAAATTTTATCCATTCTAAGGAGAATAAATTTTCTCCGCTCATTAAAGCAGCCCTTTTGCATGCACAATTTGAAACGATTCATCCTTTTACTGATGGTAATGGCAGAACAGGCCGCTTGCTGATCACTCTATTCCTATGGCAAGAAAAATTGTTAGAACTTCCTCTTCTATATCTTTCTGATTTTTTCAAGCAAAACCAAAATGTCTATTATCAACATTTACAAGGCTATCATAACGAACCAACAAACATACTTGGTTGGGTCGATTTTTTTCTTAAGGGTGTGATTGAAACAGCACATTCCGCTATAGAAGCTGCTGAATCTATCAATCGTATCCGAGAACAAGACATGACTAAAATCCATAAGCTAGGTAAAGCCTCTGCTGAAACGACAGTCGAAGTGCTGCGCAACTTGTATCGCCAGCCGATAGTAGATATCGGCAAAATCCAAGAGTGGACCGGCGTCACCACTAGAGCCGGCGCACAGAAAATAATCCAGCGTTTGATCGATTTAGATATCCTTGTTCAAAGAGATCCTAGCGCAACTTATGGCAGAACTTATGAGTATCGTTCATACCTAAGTTTATTTAGATGAAGATGTTGTGCAGAGAACTATCTGTAGGGATCGTATCCATACTTTCCTTTGAGTAACTATGTTAGAGAACAGATGAACCATAAAGATAAACCCCTAAAAGATCAGGCCCTAGAATTTTTTTTAATAATTCGACACTGTCTTTAAGTTGTTCTTGCATTTTCTAAGTAGACTTCATGATAAAAAACCCTGGGAATCGCTCCCAGGGTAACAAGATTGTATACTGTGGGGCAGTGAATTTTTTCATTTTCACCGCGTCAAAGCCCCGGGGTTCATCTATCAAAAAGAGGGCAGTATTATTAATACGGCCTCCTTTTTGATAGACGAACCGCGGGAGCTTTCACGCAGGTCAAAATGAAAAAATTCACCGCCCCACAGTATA
>DASUCX010000186.1:0-2719 GCA_036275855.1 Rhabdochlamydiaceae bacterium | reverse complement strand
CCCCACAGTATAATTTCGGCCGAGTCGTCGAGGTCAAACAGATCTACGACCCAGAGTATTACCAAGCCTTTTTTGATAAAGTCCATAAAGGGTTGTTCATTCAAGAAGAAAAAATTTAAAGGAGCCGTATGAAATCTCTACTACCGATTTTACTCAGCGCAATGACCTTTGGGTGTTCACAAGGCTATCAACATGCAGCGAACCTGCAAAGCTCTCACGAAAGAGAAATGACCGTGGGTCTTGTTCAAAAAGAACTCCGCCAAGGCATGAGCCAAGGAGACGTTGCAACTGCTCTAGGATCTCCTAATATCGTCACCAAAGACGAAAGCGGCACTCAAACCTGGATCTACGATAAAATCGCAAGCGACGTCTCTTATTCTCAAGATGCCGGAGGAATATGGCTAATCCTTGGAGGCTATGAGAAAAGAGCAGGCGCTTCTTCCTCAACTCAGAAAACTCTGACCGTGGTGATCAAGTTCGACAATAAAGATCTCGTCGATAAAGTTTCCTATCATTCCAGCAAGTTTTAATCGGTTTTATAATTTTCTGCATTGAGTTGAGTGATTTGCTTTTCAACCTGATCAATCATATTTTGGTAGAGGTGAACTTCTTCATTCCGCTCCAACGCTTCGATTTTAAAGATCAACGCTTGAAGCTTCGATGCCTGAAGCTCAACCGATTTCTCTAGATAATCGCGATACTTTGCTTTATTTCCAGAAAGATTCATCTCTCTGGCTTGAGCCGTCAAATGCTTTTGCTTTTCCCAAACTGGAATCATATGAGTTGTCAAAAATTTAGAGACCCTTCTCTCATTCCAAGGCACCTGATCCTTGATCTTTTCACCTTCTGCTTGCAAACGCTCGACTTGAGAAACAATTTCATCAAATTTAACCGAGTCGGAGCCTCTCATATGACTTAAAGTGCCCGACACGGAAACAAGCGTGATCAAAGGAACAACAAAAAACAGTGCCTGCTTAAAAAGCTTTCCTTCTTGGACCATCGTCCAATACAGAGCGTATCCTAGAATAAAACCGCTGACAAGCCCTCCCATATGGGCTGCCATATTGACCGTCGCTTGCATCCCATAGACAAGGTTGACCGCCACCATTCCAAGGATTCTCTTGAGAGAAGGCATTCTAACTTCTTCAGGAAATAACTTCGTCGTTAGTAGCGCAATGAGCACTCCGATGATTCCAAAAACTCCACCTGAAGCTCCCGCTTCGACTGAATAGGTTCCCAAGTGCCAGACCTGGCTGACCAGTCCCCCAAAAATCCCCGTGACCAAATAGGCAAGAATAAACCGCGCCTTACCAACAATGACCTCTAAAGTTTTTCCAAGATCGTATAGGGCATAAAGGTTCATTAGAAGATGCAAGATCCCGAAGTGGACAAACATCGCTGTCACAAGTCGCCATGGCTCGCCACTTAGGAGCGTTGCATCGCTACAGCCACCCCATGCAAGAACATCTGCGGCTGTGGGCAAGAAAAAATTGACGCCAGAAACAACCATCAAGATATAGACAATCAGATTAAGTGCGATCAGGATAAGGGTAAGAGACTGTTGTCGAATTAGGAGAACCATAGAGCTTTCCATTATAAGAGAAATAACTGATTTTTTATTTGACAAAAGTTGCTTTTTTGCATACACTACAAAATGTAGTAACAAAACCACAAAATGTAGTCAATCAGCGTGAAGTCATTATTTAAACTCTTTGCCAATCCTTCTCTAGTTGAGACACTTGGAATCTTTCTCACGAATCCTGACCAGGAATTTTATCAAATGGACATCGTTAAGAAAACCGGCCATCTTCTCATCCAAGTGCAAAGAGCATTAAAGGTTTTGGTCGAAATTGGTCTAATTACCTCTGAAAAACGTGGAAAAATGGTTTATTATAAGGCTATCAGAACATTCCCAGGATTTGAAGACTTAAAAAATTTATTTTTCAAAGCCGTAGGGCTGGGCGAGAATATCCGCACAGCTCTAGATCCTGTGATCAATAAAATCGATTTTGTGTTTATTTTTGGCTCTGTCGCCAAAAATGAAGAATCAATCACTAGCGATATCGATCTGTTCATCATAGGTAAAATCAGCTTACGCGAATTGACGAAATTTTTAAGCCCTCTAGGAAGAGATCTCCAACGAGAGATGAATCCTGTTGTTTTTGACCCCCTTGAATTTCAAAAAAGGGTCTTAAATAAAGATCACTTCTTAGAAGAAGTGATCGATTCTAAAAAAATATGGATCATAGGTAGTGAAAATGAATTTAAAAAATTGGTTAAAAGAAGAAAGACTTAAGCCTCACCGTTCATCAAAAAATGAAATCGAAAAGTTATTCCAAATTGTCAATCGCGATCTTAAAGATGCAGATATCAGCCGTTTATCAGCAGATCGTCGTTTTATCACGGCGTATAATGCCGCACTGCAACTCACAACTATTGTACTAAGAGCAGCCGGCTTTAGGACTAACCCAAATAAAACTGGGCATCACCGTATCTCTATCGATGCTCTAAATGAAATCATCGGAAAAGAGTTACAAGAACTTGCAGATTATTTAAACGCTTGCCGCATGAAACGGCATATTTGCGACTATACACAAATGAATTCAAAAGTTTGAGAAATGCCAAGGAGGCTCCCTAAATTTTGCCCAGGCGTAGCCGGCGTCGAAGCAGCTCAACTTGAATAAGTTGAGCGATGCAGACGGGGCGAAATTTAAGGAAA